>NZ_JAKUEU010000113.1:0-12863 GCF_022663075.1 Bacillus cereus group sp. BfR-BA-01441 | reverse complement strand
GGAGCAACCGGAGTGACGGGTTTACAGGGCCCGCAAGGAATCCAAGGTGTTCAAGGAGAGATAGGTCCAACCGGTCCACAGGGTATTCAAGGTCCCCAAGGAATCCAAGGAGTAACGGGGGCAACCGGAGCACAAGGTCCCCAAGGAATTCAAGGCCCACAAGGCGACATAGGTCCAACCGGCCCCCAAGGAATTCAAGGTCCACAAGGTCCTCAAGGAATCCAAGGAGCGACAGGGGCAACCGGGGCACAAGGCCCACAGGGAATCCAAGGTCCGCAAGGTGATATAGGCCCGACCGGCCCACAAGGCCCCCAAGGAATTCAAGGCCCGCAAGGAATTCAAGGTCCGACGGGAGCAACAGGAGCAACCGGAGCGACAGGCCCACAAGGGATTCAAGGCCCCCAAGGAATCCAAGGCCCGCAAGGAATTCAAGGTCCAACGGGAGCAACAGGAGCAACCGGAGCGACAGGGCCCCAAGGAATTCAAGGCCCGCAAGGAATCCAAGGAGTAACGGGGGCAACAGGAGCAACCGGTTCACAAGGTCCAACTGGAGATACAGGTCCAACCGGAGCTGGAGCCACTGGAGCGACCGGGGCGACTGGAGTTAGTACAACTGCAACGTATGCATTTGCGAATAATACATCAGGAACCGCTATTTCCGTTTTATTAGGTGGTACGAATGTACCATTACCGAACAATCAAAATATTGGTCCAGGAATAACCGTTAGTGGTGGAAATACTGTATTTACAGTTGCGAATGCAGGAAATTATTATATAGCTTATACAATTAATTTAACGGCAGGATTAGTTGTAAGTTCTCGTATAACTGTAAATGGCAGTCCGCTTGCGGGAACGATAAACGCTCCGACAGTGGCTACTGGTTCATTTAGTGCAACAATAATCGCTAACTTGCCTGCTGGAGCTGCTGTTAGCTTACAGTTATTTGGAGTAGTTGCAGTAGCTACATTATCTACAGCAACGCCAGGGGCTACCCTAACTATTATTAGATTAAGTTAATAAGCAAAAAACCTTGAAACTTTTATGTTTCAAGGTTTTTTTATCTTTGTATTTGTAAGTAAACCTCGTTAACCAGGGGGAGTGGATCCCCTCTAATTATTTAAAGTTTCACTTTATTCCCTTGAGCAAAAACATCGTAGTTCGAAAATATATTATAATAGAATGAAAAGAAAGAAATTTGGCAGAAAGGGAGGGTGGCGATGCAGGAGATGGTTAAAGATTTTTTTGGACGCCCACTTCAAGATTTACGTATATCTGTCATTGATCGTTGCAATTTTAGATGTACATATTGTATGCCAGCGGAAATATTTGGGCCAGATTATGCTTTTTTGAAAGATGAGTTTTTACTAACTTTTGATGAAATTGAGCGTTTGGCAAAATTATTTGTTAACATCGGTGTACGAAAAATTAGAATTACTGGTGGTGAGCCACTACTTCGTAAAGATTTAACAAAACTTATTGCACGTCTTGTGAAAATTGATGGGTTAATAGATATAGGGTTAACGACAAATGCTGTACATTTAACGAAACAAGCGAAGGCATTAAAAGAAGCTGGATTACATAGAGTGAATGTTAGTTTAGATGCGATAGATGATGACATATTTAAGAATATTAATGGTCGAAATATTAATACAAAACCGGTAATTAAGGGAATTATAGCAGCTAAAGAGGCGGGGCTGGAAGTAAAGGTAAATATGGTTGTAAAAAAAGGGATGAACGATCATCAAGTACTTCCGATGGCTGCGTATTTTAAAGAGCAAGGAATCACGCTTCGGTTTATTGAGTTTATGGATGTTGGTAGTACAAATGGGTGGAATTTTGATCAAGTCGTTACAAAACGAGAATTGATTGAGATGATTCATAAGATGTATCCACTTGAGCCAGCCGAAGCGCATTACTTTGGTGAAGTTGCGAAGCGATATCGGTACGTTGGAACAAATGTTGAAGTTGGTTTTATTACATCTGTTTCTGAGTCATTTTGTGTCTCTTGTACGAGGGCGAGAATTTCGGCAGATGGAAAGTTTTATACGTGCTTATTTGCGACAGAGGGTTTGGATGTAAGAGAACTTCTTAGAGGAAATCTTTCGGATGAGGAGTTATTAAGTGTTATACAAGATGTATGGATGAATAGAAAAGATAGGTATTCGGATGAACGAACAGAAGAAAGTGCAAAAAATCGTCCGAAAATCGAAATGTCTTATATAGGAGGATAAGAAAGGGGGCTATCGCATGCAGGAGCGATATTCAAGACAAATATTATTTTCTGGTGTTGGAGAAGAAGGACAGAGAAAAATAAGAGAGAAGCATGTGCTTATTATTGGTGCTGGTGCTCTCGGTGCGGCAAATGCAGAAGCGATTGTTAGAGCGGGTGTTGGAAAAGTAACGATTGCTGATCGTGATTATGTAGAATGGAGTAATTTACAAAGACAACAACTATATACAGAAGAAGATGCAAAGCAGTATAAACCGAAGGCGGTAGCGGCAGCAGAGCATTTAAGAGCAATTAATTCTGAGGTGGAAATAACTCCTGTTGTGACGGATGTAACGGTGCAAGAAATGGAAGAATTAGTGAATGATGTAGATTTAATATTAGATGCGACAGATAATTTTGAAACGCGTCTTCTTATTAATGATATTTCACAAAAGTATAATATTCCGTGGATATATGGTGGGTGTGTCGGAAGCTACGGAGTAACGTATACAATTTTACCAGGGAAAACACCGTGTTTTCGCTGTTTAATGGAGCATCCAGCGAGCGGTGCAACATGTGACACAGCTGGTATTATACAACCGGCAGTACAATTAGTAGTTGCGCATCAAATTACGGAAGCGCTGAAAATATTAGTAGAAGACTTTGGTGCGCTTCGTGAAACGATGTTATCGTTTGATCTTTGGAATAATCAACAGATGGCATTTAAAGTGAATAGGCAGAAAAAAGATACTTGTTTATCTTGCGGAAGGTTACGTACATATCCGAGTTTAACATTTGAAGGACAAACGAAAACAGAAGTGTTATGTGGGCGGAATACAGTACAAATTCGCCCGGGTGTGCGGAAGAATTTTAATTTAGAAGAAATTAAAAAACGCTTACAAAGAAGCGTAGAGATAAAGGCGACACCTTATTTATTATCATTTCCGGTAGAAGAATATCGTTTTGTTTTATTTACAGATGGCAGGGCGTTCATTCATGGGACGAATGATATGAATGTAGCGAAAAGTTTATATGCAAGATATATAGGTTGAACCTAAAGGAAACCCTTTAGGCTCAACGGAGAGAGGATTATGAATTTCTCGTATAATCTCCACTTTTTCCACCTGTTTTTTCAAGTAAGTACGTTTCACCGATAATCATACCTTTATCGACAGCTTTACACATATCATACACAGTAAGAGCGGTAGCGGAAGCAGCTGTTAAAGCTTCCATTTCAACACCGGTGCTACCTTCTGTTTTAACTTTTACTTCAATGAGTAAACGATATTGTTCTTCTGATTGTTTCCAATCGAAAGAAACGTCAACACCTTTTAATAATAAAGGGTGGCACATTGGGATAATATCAGAAGTACGTTTCGCGGCCATAATGCCTGCGATTTGCGCAACTGCTAATACGTCACCTTTCCCAATTTCATTGTGAGAGATTTTATCGTAAATTTCTTTCGTAACGACAATGCTAGAGCACGCAATTGCTGTTCGAACGGTTGCTTTTTTGTCGCTTATATCAACCATTTTTGCGCGTCCTTGGTCATTGAAATGTGTAAATGAAGACATGGAATTCCTCCTTGAAGTAATTTCTATTGAATATATAAAGTTTAATCGAGATAAAAAAAATTGCAAATATGAGGTGAGAAACGATGGTAGAAAAACGAATTCCAATTCAAGTTGCTGAGGCAGTAGAACGGGTAATGAAATATGCGAAGCATGGTGAAGTAGAAGAAATTTCTATTACGGAAAGTTACGGGAGAATTCTCGGGGAAGATGTTGTCTCAGATCATGACGTTCCTCATTTTGATCGTTCCCCTTACGATGGTTTCGCCATTCGAGCAGAAGATACGAAAGAAGCAACTCAAGAGAATCCAGTTGAATTTGAAGTAATAGGAGAAATCGGGGCGGGTTCCGTTTTTTTAGAGGAAGTAGGAGCTTTTGAAGCAATTCGCATTATGACAGGAGCAGCTATTCCAGAAGATTGCAATGCAGTCGTAATGCTAGAGCTGACAGAAGGGTTTGAGAAGAACGGGAAAACATATATGAAGTTAAAACGCCCTTTTAATAACGGTGACAATGTGTCGTTTAAAGGAGAAGATATAAAACAAAATCAAGTTCTCGTTAAGAAAGGTGTTGCAATTAATCCAGGTGTTGCGGCCTTACTAGCAACGTTTGGATATAGCACGGTGAAAGTTGTAAAACAGCCTGTTGTCGGTATTGTAACGACAGGAAGTGAATTATTAGAAGTACATGAGCCGTTAGAACCGGGGAAAATTAGAAATAGTAACTCGTATATGATCGCAGCTCAAATTATGAAAGCTGGCGGGAAAGTTCGTTATTATGGTCAACTCGCGGATGAGTTAGATGCATGTTTTACAGCTGTTCAATCAGCGATGGATGAGGTCGACATTTTAATTACAACAGGCGGTGTATCAGTAGGAGATTATGACTACTTACCAGCTATTTATGAAAGATTACAGGCAAATGTACTCTTTAATAAGATAGCCATGAGGCCCGGAAGTGTAACGACAGTAGCTGAAGTTGATGGAAAGTTACTCTTTGGTTTATCAGGAAATCCGTCTGCTTGTTATGTAGGCTTTGAATTATTTGTGCATCCAATTATAAAAACGTATTTGTATGCGAAGGAACCCCACGTATATAGAGCGGATGCTATTTTACAAAAAGATTTTCCGAAGCCAAATCCATTTACTCGTTTCGTAAGAGCGAACGTAACAATTGTGGATGGGGCGTTACAAGCGATGCCGGTTGGTTTAGATAAATCGAGTGCGGTATCTTCACTTGCAGATGCGAATGCTTTTATCGTGTTACCCGGAGGAACGAGAGGATTTGAGACCGGAATGAAAGTATCCGTATTATTGTTAGAGCACTCTGAGGGATGTGAGTGGCCATGGGCGAAGCCCCTTCAATCTTACAAATAGTAGGGTATCAAAATAGCGGAAAAACGACACTTGTAGAGAAAATTGTGCATGCATTAGCCGAAAGCGAAATGAAAGTTGCTACAATTAAACATCACGGGCACGGAGGTTTTCCAGAAGTAGCGCAAAAAGATAGCGAACGACACCGTAAAGCTGGTGCTGTCGTAAGTAGTGTAGAAGGTGCTGGATTACTTTCACTTTCTTCACTAAGAAAGAAATGGTCCTTGCAAGAAATTATTCGCTTATATGAGTTTTTTAAAGTGGATACAATTTTAATAGAGGGCTATAAAAAAGAGAACTACCCGAAAGTAGTGTTACTTCGTTCTGCGGAAGATGCTGAGCTTTTACATAAAGTAGAAAATATAGTGGCGGTTATTACGTGGTATGATGTCCCAGTAAATATACGAGAAGAATATAAAGTATTTCATATAACAGAAGAGGAGTTGTACATAGACTGGTTTTTACAAACGGTTAGGAGTGCGAAATGACAAATACATATTATGAAGTAATTGATACAGAAATCTCGATTGAAGAGGTAACGAAGAAAGTAATTCGACGTGAATGCGGTGCTGTTACAACATTTATTGGAACGGTTAGAGAGTTTACGAAAGGGCGTCGTACATTATACTTAGAATATGTCGCTTATAAAACGATGGCAGAAAAGATGCTAGAGAAAATCGGATTAGAAGTGAAAGAGAAATGGCCAGGTACACACGTTGCGATTACACATCGCATCGGTACGTTGCAAATTTCTGATATAGCGGTTGTTGTTGCTGTTTCAACACCACACCGTAAAGCGGCTTATGAAGCGAACGAATATATTATGGAACGCATAAAACAAATTGTTCCGATTTGGAAAAAGGAGTTTTGGGAAGATGGTGACTCATGGATTGGTGATCAATTAGAAAAAACACCATATCCGGCGGGAGAGCCTGGGAAGGAGCTATAAGTATGATTCGAGTATTGTTATTTGCGCACTTGCAAGAAGAAGCAGGGACAAGTGAATTACAAATAGAGAAAGAAAATATTACGGTTGCACAGTTAAAAGATGTTGTTGCGAACGAATATAATGTACCAGTTTCAGAGCCAATTATGGTTGCGATTAATGAAGAATATGCAAATGAAGATGACAGGGTCCAATCTGGTGATGTTGTTGCACTAATCCCACCAGTGAGCGGTGGTTAATATTGGATTCATTAAAACGACTTTCCTATATAGGGAAAGTCGTTTTTTTATGGCAGTTTTGAGAACACTAATCTATAGAACAAGGAGGGAATTATGAAAAAAATATGTGTAGTTATGACAATGCTATGTGCGTCTTTTTTCTCTTCTCCAAGTGATTCTTTCGCGAAAGAATCAAGAGAACAGCTTTTAGAGAGTGCATTATCAAATAGGTACTATTCAGTTATTAGACAAGTGACAGAAGATCAATATGAATGTGCTTCAGTCATAAATATAAAGCGTCTCGGCAAGAAAGATGAATTTGTTCCTAGGTATGAAGTGAAGCTACAATTTCTTACATTTCAAGGAGCGCATAATCCCCCGAACGATAAAGTTACGCTTACTTTGGAAGACCATTTAGATCACGTAAAGATAAAGAAAGTGGAGCGAGAAAAGAATGTTTCTGACGCTATTGCAGAAAAAGTTTGTGAACGGGAAAAAGAAAAAATAAAAGCTCACTCTAATGACTTAGAGTGATAACCTATGCATTTAGTAAAGAAAGGTAATGAGTGATGGATATATTTTTAGCGATTTTACCAGCTATATTTTGGGGAAGTATTGTGCTATTTAACGTAAAACTGGGCGGGGGACCGTATAGTCAAACGCTCGGAACAACGTTTGGAGCACTTATTTTCTCAATTGTTGTTTATATTTTTATGAAGCCAGTATTAACACCTACCGTTATCGGAGTTGGAGTTGTGTCAGGTTTATTTTGGGCGCTTGGTCAGGCAAATCAATTGAAAAGTATTGATTTAATGGGTGTTTCGAGGACGATGCCAATTTCAACAGGACTTCAATTAGTCGCGACGACTTTATTTGGCGTTATCGTATTTCATGAATGGTCCACGACAATATCGGTCGTCCTTGGGATTTTAGCGCTCGTTTGTATTATTATCGGTGTTATTTTAACATCGCTTCAAAGTGAAGAAGAAAAGAATGCAGAGCAAGCAGCAAACTTTAAAAGAGGTATCGTAATTTTATTAATTTCAACAGTCGGCTATTTAGTTTACGTAGTAGTGATTAGACTATTTAACGTAGATGGTTGGTCAGCTTTGTTGCCACAAGCAGTTGGTATGGTGTTAGGTGGGATTTTGCTTACCTTTAAACATCATCCATTTAATAAATATGCAATCCGAAATATTATTCCAGGATTAATTTGGGCAGCTGGAAATATGTTTTTATTCATTTCGCAGCCGCGTGTTGGAGTCGCAACAAGTTTCTCGCTATCGCAAATGGGAATTATTATTTCCACGCTTGGTGGGATCCTTATATTAGGTGAAAAGAAAACGAAACGTCAATTAACGGGTATCGTTGTCGGTATTGTTTTTATTATCGCAGCCGGAATTATGTTAGGTATAGCCAAAAGTTAAAGGAGGTATGAAAATGTATAGTGATTTAGCAGGGAAAGTTGTCGTTATTACAGGATCAGCAACTGGTCTTGGAAGAGCGATGGGAGTGAGGTTTGCTAAGGAAAAAGCGAAAGTGGTTATTAATTATCGCTCACGAGAATCAGAAGCGAATGATGTGTTAGAAGAAATTAAAAAGGTAGGCGGCGAAGCGATTGCTGTAAAAGGTGATGTAACCGTCGAATCAGATGTTGTGAATCTCATTCAATCTGCTGTGAAAGAGTTTGGTACGCTTGACGTTATGATTAATAATGCAGGGATAGAAAACGCGGTACCGTCGCATGAAATGCCGCTTGAAGATTGGAATAGGGTAATTAATACAAATTTAACAGGTGCTTTTTTAGGAAGTCGTGAAGCGATTAAATATTTTGTAGAACATGATATTAAAGGTTCTGTCATTAATATGTCTAGTGTTCATGAGAAAATTCCGTGGCCACTATTTGTGCACTATGCAGCAAGTAAGGGTGGCATTAAACTGATGACAGAAACGTTAGCGCTAGAGTATGCACCAAAAGGTATTCGAGTAAATAATATAGGACCAGGTGCAATTAATACGCCAATCAATGCAGAAAAGTTTGCTGATCCTAAAAAACGTGCTGACGTAGAAAGTATGATACCTATGGGCTATATTGGAAAACCTGAAGAAATCGCAGCAGTAGCAACTTGGCTTGCTTCATCAGAGGCGAGTTACGTAACGGGAATTACGCTATTTGCAGATGGTGGAATGACGTTATATCCATCGTTTCAAGCTGGGCGTGGGTAATATAAAAGGACGAAGAGATAAAACTCTTCGTCCTTTTTTTACAAAAAAAAATAGCGGCCAGCTATTTTAAATTTAGTGATTAATTGTATCTTGAAGAAATTCTGTTGCTTGATGTTCAGAAACATTTTGTACGAGTGCAACTTCACTGATCATCATTTTTCGGGCGTTATCTAGCATTTGTTTTTCACTCGCATTTAAAGTTCTCTCTTTATTGCGGCGAAGTAAATCCCGAACAACTTCTGCGCTATCTTGTAAATTGCCGTTTTTCATTTTTTCCATATTCATTGTATATCTTTGTTTCCATGAGAGTGATGTGTCTGACTCCCCGTTTTGAAATTCAAGAAGTATATCATCTAACGTACCTCGATCAACGATATAACGAATACCCGATTTTTTTAATTGATCCATCGGAAGCATTACTTGCATATCTTTACTAATGATGCGTATCACACAATATTGACGTGAAGTACCTAATATTTCTTTCTCTTCAATTGCTTCAATGATTCCTGCACCGTGCATTGGATAAACGATTTTATCACCAATTTGAAACAAATCATCCACCTCCATATGTGGTAACCACTTTTAATGATAGCATAAGTATGTAAAAATGTCAAATTTTATATAATAACATAATATTTATATTCGAGTCAATAAGATAAAGTGCTTTTTTATGTTTTTTTTTGGGACCTTATTTATCGTGATTTTTTTAGAAAAATAGTACAGGTGAAGAAAGAAGGCATATCCACTTATTTTTAAGCATAAAATGTAAAAGCGCTAATACAATATACCTAAATCCGTTCTTTGCAAAGGAGGGAGAGAAGGTGGGGCGCACAATAAAAATTGATATTACAAATAAAGTTGTAGCTAAATTTAGACCAAATTATTTGGAATTATATACGAGTAAATTTATGATAGGTAAGTTTTATGTCTATACTGAAGATAAAGAATATGTGTTAGAAGACGGATATATATATGAGAATGGAAAGTTTTATCGCATCATAGATACGCACCGTGGCAATAATCAAGCGGCGGAGGGCTGCGATCTAGGACGGTGTTAACATGATTCGTGTGAAAGTATTTGATGAAAGTCACGAAAAAGACTTAGAAGATGCTGTAAATGTTTTTTTGAAAAAGATTGATGATAGCAACTTGGTAGATATTAAATATCAAGTTGGTGTTTCCATTAACGACGATGAAAACCAAATTTATTGTTTTTCAGCAATGATCGTTTATAAAGCATAAAAAAGAGCTGGGTGAGCCAGCTCTTTTTTATGCTTTATGTTGGGACAACATGTGTCGGTAATACATTCATAATAGATTGGGGGGCGCCTGATTTCTTTGTCGTTAAAAGAGGCTCCCCTGTTTCATGGTTTTGGGCATCTTTACACATACCAAGGTGATAACGATCACCTAAAAATGGATCAATATAAAAACCGTTTTTGAATACTTTATCATTTGGATGTTTTTCATGATGAATATCAGAGCAGTTAATACAATAGAACATAGCGTTCAACCCCTTTTTATTTTGTTTGAAAAAAGTGAGTCGGTAGTCATTTCGCTCCTAAGGAAATGTTGAGGAGAAGAGAAATAACTACCTACTCAAATGGTGGGCATATTCCTTCTGATTTGTCATATCTCGCGTATTGTCCCTGAGGGAAGGAGGAGAGACGAAGTACGCATGATATAAGTAAGGCGCTTCTTTCAATATGAATGATGGAGTTTCATGTTGAGAGAAGTTTTTATTTTGTATTGCCTTTGTGAGTATATTATGAGGAAATGCTAAGAGGGTGTTTGTCCTGTTGAAAAAATGTTGAGAATTTCTCAACAGTAAAAGAATTAGCGTTGACATGAAACTAAAAGGTGTTATATTATCAAAGTGCAACCAAAAGGTGTTATGTTGTAACGCCGAGTAAAGGAGAATGAAAATGGAACAACAAAATACATTAAATGATATTAAACAAACAATCGTTTTTAACGCGTCTATTCAAAAGGTATGGAGTGTAGTATCAACTGCAGAAGGGATTGCGTCATGGTTTATGCCAAATGATTTTGTATTAGAGGTAGGACATGAATTTCATGTGCAATCACCATTTGGGCCATCACCATGTAAAGTATTAGAAATTGATGAACCAAACCATTTATCTTTCTCATGGGATACAGATGGCTGGGTTGTTTCATTTGATTTGAAAGACTTAGGAGATAACAAAACAGAATTTACGTTAATTCACGGCGGCTGGAAACATCCTGATGAAATTCTTCCGAAAGCAAATGCGAAGAGCTCTATTATTCGCGATAGAATGAGCGGTGGTTGGGTAGCGATTGTAAATGAAAAACTGAAAAAGGTTGTCGAAGGCTAAGTGTCCTCGTCAGCAGCGAAATATGATGTATTTCAAGCAATTGCTGATCCAACCCGCCGAGAAGTAATACGGTTATTAAGTGACAAAGAGTTACCGATTTCCAAAATAACGGATCATTTTCCGATGAGTCGTACTGCGGTTGTAAAGCACCTTCATATTCTTTCAGAAGCGAATTTAGTAAGTGGAAGAAAAAGCGGAAGAGAGAAGATATATCGTTTGCATCCAGAACCATTAGAAGAATTACAACAATGGCTCTCGTATTATGAACGTTTTTGGGATAATAAATTATCCATGCTGAAACATATTGTGGAGAATGAAGAATAAAAAAGGATGACCAAAATGGTCATCCTTTTTATTGTTGCTCACTTGTTTGTGTAGCTGGCTTTAATAAGAGCCAAGCGATAATTAATGTAAATACTGCTAATACGAAAGTGCTCATATAAATGACGTGTACGCTTGATGCTAATGCAGATTGCGATTCGGTTACTACGTTTGCTGTAGTACCGCCATGTCCACCAGATACAAGATCAAGATTTTTAATACCACGTGCGTGAATCATCGTATTGAAGATTGTACCGAATATTGCAGCACCTAACGTTTGACTAAATGTATTAATAAATGTGTTTAAACCAACAGCTGTTCCGCGTGTATGAGCTGGTACGGCTGCTTGAATTGTTACCATGTAAATCGGTGTCACAAGCCCCATTCCTAAGCCGAATAATCCGACTGCTACATAAATAAGGAACGATGGTGAATTTGTTGATAGTGTAAATAATAAGAACGTAGCGACTGATAAAATGCTAGCTCCAAGTAAAATGATTTGTTTCGTTTTTAATTTGCCTACTAAGTTACCAGAGAAAATAGCGCCAAATGTCCACATAACAGGAATTGGCATTAAAATAAGTCCAGCTTCTGTAGCGTTTTTCCCTAATACACCTTGGCTCCAAATTGGAAGGTACATTGTAATACTAATAATCATTGCGCCAGCAATAAGAGTTAATATATTTATCGTAGATAATGTACGGTTAGAGAAAAGTGCTAGCGGAATTAATGGTTCCGGAGATTTCTTCTCGATGAATAAGAAAATAATAAATGAAATAGCGGCAAAGATTAATAGGCCGATAATTGTCATGTCTCCCCAGTTTTGCTTACTGCTACCTGTTAATAATGCATATAGTAGAGCGATTGTACTTAATGAGAAGACTGTTGCACCAAGATAATCGATATGATGCTTAGCAGGTTTAATAGATTCTTTGTAGTAAATTGCAATCATTAAGCAAGCGATAATTCCGAATGGAACGTTTAGGAAGAAAATATAACGCCAAGAAAGGGAATCAACTAAAAATCCACCTACTAACGGTCCGATAACACCGGATACACCCCAAACGGCACTCATCCAACCTTGTGCTTTCGCGCGGTCTTTCGCTTCGCTATATAAGTCTCCAATAATCGTCATTGTGATTGGCATAACAGCACCAGCACCGATACCTTGAAGCGCGCGGAAGAAGATTAATTGTTCCATCGATGTAACGACTCCGCAAAGTGCAGAACCGACTAAAAAGATTGTAGCTCCGATCAGTAAAACTTTTTTACGGCCAAATAAATCAGCGAGCTTTCCGTATATTGGAGTCGAAACAGCTGTTGCAAGCATATAAATTGCATATACCCAACTAACAAGTTCGACGCCTGACAAATCACTCGTTATACGAGGGATTGCTGTACTAACAATCGTTCCTTCTACCGCAGAAAGAAACGTCATTAACATTAAAGACATCATGACTTTTTTTCTCATTTGTTTTCCCCTTACCCTTTTTTAAATATTCAACAATATAAAATATAAAGGTACTAAGGTATATAAAGCAACAAAAAAGCAATGGGAAGTTAAGTGGAGCCTATATTTGTCGTTTCTTGTCGGTAAGTCGATATATTTGGGAAATCGCCGATATAAGTTGCAGAATCGCT
>NZ_JAKUEU010000112.1:0-12993 GCF_022663075.1 Bacillus cereus group sp. BfR-BA-01441 | reverse complement strand
GGTTCTTGTGGTTTTGTTTCATCCTTTTTAGTAGTTTGTTTGCTAGCTACAAATTGATCGTAGTCCCCTTTTTTTACTTCACAAGGTAAGCCGTCATTGTCACGGTCTAAGTCATGAGGATCGTTATTTGCACTGTATCCATTGCTGTGCCAGAATTCCATAACTTCTTGTTTGTTTTTAAAGTGGCTGCAATTCTTGTCGTTTGGATTTTTTTCTGCAAATGCAGCAGAACTGTACCCCACTGTTAATAATGTTACCGCTGTTGCTGAAACTAATAATTTTTTCATGATTTTCCCCATCTCCCTAAATGGTATGTATTTACATCGGAAATTTTTACATTTAAAAACTTTAAAATACAATAATATTATGTAGATAAATGTAAGATTTCTATATGATAATAGCAAACAATTAATTCGAATATTGTCATATTTTGTCGGTAGAAAATAAAAAAAGAGTACCAGTCTCTCCTTTTTATCTATTAGTAAAAAATAGTCACCTATATGGTTGATGTTGATATTGGTGATATGACTAAAAATGTTGTGCTGGTATACTATAAGGATGAGCATATGGATCTGGTAGTGGCCAAGACTTTGGTTTAGGAATATGCCACCACTACCACCATGAAATTTCATGTGTCCAAGGTTCAGGCATAGGGCCTAACACAGGACTCTGTCTGTGAAAAATATCCATTCAAGTTCGTTCCTCCTAACATAAATTTGATATATATTTGATGTATTATATCTAATTAGGAACATTATGGATAATTGTCCCTTTAGAATTGGGGGAACATCTAAAAGACAAAAAAAGAGAGCATCTCCGCTTCTCCTTTTTTATGAGTAGATTTTATGACATTAGTTGACTTCACTCCCATCTGGTATACCGTCGATAATACTTTGTGGATGAATTTGGACTTTTTCAGTAAAGTCGTATTTTCTATAGACTTGAGGGCTAGCTATACCTCGCTTTACCCAGTGTACTCCATCTTCTTTGTCGTACCAATATATACTTCGATTGGATGGTTCATCTGAACGAAATAAATGAGTTCCTTGAATAATTGGGTTTCCTAATGGGATTCTATCTAAATCTAATACCTCATGAGATGGGGATTGGTTAAATAAAGATAAATAAACAAATGGGCCGTGAATTAATCTCCTAGTGCCCTTATCAATTAAATATATATTAATATCCCTAGGCGATTTAACTTTTAAACCATTATATATCTGT
Source organism: Bacillus cereus group sp. BfR-BA-01441 (assembly GCF_022663075.1). Lineage (NCBI taxonomy): Bacteria > Bacillati > Bacillota > Bacilli > Caryophanales > Bacillaceae > Bacillus > Bacillus cereus group sp. BfR-BA-01441. Next base: position 11,769 of record NZ_JAKUEU010000112.1, on the reverse strand, counting down.
GGGTTTTGTAATAGCACGTCTGAGGTTAATTGTTGTCTATAATCTTGTCCATAATTCCAATAATAAGGAAGGGAGTTCTGTGGAATGTAATATATATAAATAATTCACCTACTTATTAGTATTTGTTTGTATGAAATTAAATTATGGATACTGTAATGGATGAGTGTTTGTCTGGTATGCCTATTTTTTACAAAAAAAGAGAGCCGAAGCCCTCTATAATAACTACTAATAATCATAGTCACTACTCTCATAGTAATATGAATTTGATTCATTACAGCAGATACATGTTGTTTGTTGGACAAATAATGGACTAAGTGAAGCGTTAGCTGTAGTGGCATTTGAGAAAGTAATACTTTGAACATCCTCAAATAAGAAAGTTTTTCTATCTCCTGGTGTTAATGTAATTGTTTGTGGAGTTGTGGAATTAAATGTTCTAATAGTCAATGTAACAAACGCAGCAAATACAGGGCTAAAACTAAAGCGAATTAGAGTTTTATTGTGATTAGTTGTAAAATTTTCAAATAGGGTAATTGTAGAACCGGGTGGAATTTCAAGACTTGTAGGGGTAGTTTCAGAGCCGAAAATTGTAAATGTCTCTATGAAACAGTTATTGGAGTTTGAAGAGTTACATGATTTTTCTTTTTTCTTGTAATATTTCTTTCCATCTTTCCAGAAATAATCTGCCATATCTTATCATTCCTTTCAAAAAAGAGTTTAAGTTTGTCCCATATATATTATGAAGGTTGTATAAAAAGGTTCTAGTTTAAAAAGAGTAAATAAAAAAGAGAGCCGAAGCCCTCTCCCTTTAAAAGTTACTGTATCTGTAATGATCCGCCCAAGTTTACTACTCTGTTTTATCAAGATCAGCCGATAATTTCTTCAATATATTACGTGCTTCTTTCTTCTCTTCATCTGTTAACTTAGCAGTCTTACTCTTTGCTTCAAGTGATTTAAGTACTTGCATGTATGTACTATCTTTAGTACATACAGTGTCTGTATAAGAGTCGCCAATAGCTACTACTGAATAATACGTTTCATCAGGAGCATAGTAATTTATTTTTGCCACATATCCAGCAGCGTATAAAGTTCCGTCTTTATCAATGCTTATAGAATTATTTGAAGAACCAACATGGAATAATGAAAATGGCATTTTCCATTTTAGTGTTCCATCTGGATTTACTGCAAATACTTCTCGTTCTGACCTAACATAAACTACACCATTTTTATCTATTATTGGTGAGTTCACAATAACCTGAGTACCCGTTGAGTATTTCCACTTTAATGTATAGTCTTGATTATATGCAGATAACCCGCTATTTCCAGCTATATAAATTGTCCCATCCTTCGAAGAGATTGTAGGAGCAGCTTTTGAGTTTATATCATCTTGTCTCCACTGCTTTATTGGATTTCCATTTTTGTCAAAAACATATACAACAGATCCACCATTTATATATAACTCACTATTTAATCCTAAAGAAAAACCAGGGTTCCCCCCATTCCCGCTAAACTTTTTATTCCATAATTCCTTGCCATTCTTATCATGAGCATAGAGAAAATAGTTTTGACCACTTGAAAGCAAAGTGTAAATAGTTCCGTTTTTTGACACTAATGTAGAATTCTTGCTATCGGTAGCTCCTATAAACATCTCATCTGATACCCATTTCTTTGATCCATCCGAATTATAAGCAGTTATTGTTTTTGAGTTATATACATAAACTGTACCTTCACTATCTATAATGGGAGTATTATAAGTACTTGCATCTTTAACTTGCCATTTAATCGAACCATCAGGATTTAAAGCAGTTAGTTTTCCGCTTGTAACATAAATTGTTCCATCTTCCGCTATAACTGGTGTACTACTTAAGTATGCTACATCATCTTTAATCCATTTAATTGAACCATTTTTATTTAACGCATACAATTTTCTATTGTAGTTTCCAATATAAATCGTCCCATCACTTCCTATCGCTGGCTGAGACTCCATCAATTGAGTACCACCATCTTTTGCATAAAGCTTGTATTCCCATTTCACTTTACCTGTTTCTGTTCCAGCATACTGTGAGTTCCTATTCCAGTTCTGTCCAAAAGGAAAATCAGCTTTCAAATCATATTTACCTTGTTCAAATTGCTCACCTTGTGTACTAGTGGTTTCTGCTTTTGTCATTGAAGTAGGATGTAATCCTACCATCAATATAAACAGAAGCATCATTAGCATAAATTTCTTTTTCATAATATACCTCCTATATGTAATATGAATTATTTTATCATATTAAATTGATTTAGAGATTTATAAGGCGGGATATCATAAATAAAAAAAGAGAGTCGTAACTTTCACTGATCAATACGATAAAATAGGCATCAGGGTACTTCATACAGAAAAATGCACTATTGCATATCCTTATCCGTAAGTGCGAGAAAGCATTGATGTACAGCTGTTTTTACTGAAGAACAAATTGAATGGATAAGAAAACACTACAAACCAGGCCACTCTAAATATGGACCTAGAGCAATGGCTAGAACATTCGGAACATCACATTCAACTATAGGGAAGGTTGTAAGAAATGAGACTTGGAAGCATGTGTAACGAGCTTCTAACGAAACGCGGAATCATTCCAGAAATGGATAGGGAGGCGGTTTAAATTATGGAAGAAAGCACATTATCACTGTTAATTGTATCAGCAGCGATATGTGTATTCGTATACCTGGTACACCGAATAGATGCCTGGACAAAAAGACAGGGTGGTCACGGAATGACAAATAAACAGCAGTGTGATGAATATGAACGTAAGAAAATCTTGTGAATTATAAAGGATTTAAGATCAAAGGGTGTACATAACAGCGCAGATAAGGTTGAGGAAACATACAAGAGGTATATCACACTCTAGCTAAATGATAAAAGCCCTGCAAGGGGATGCAGGGCAAGACTAAGGGTATTGAAGAATTGTCGATTCTAAAAGTAAAGGACTTCTTGGAATGTAATAAGTTTAACACGCACTTCATTAAATTTTTATATAAAGATTTTACATATTTATGAACATAGACAAACTTTTACTTGTCTGAATGTTCAGGGATTTAATGGGGATTCTCCACCTTATTGAGAGGTTCCTGGATATTCCGATGCGTGAAAGCATCAAAAAAGCCCGTACAGAAGCACAGGCCAGTTGTTACACATATCGGTAACTAAATTTTAACAAACTTTCAGAAAGTTAGCTATTGAAAAATAAAAAACGCTCGATGGCAATGAGCGCTGTAGAGAAAACATTCCCTAAAATTAGCTACCTCTATTATACCATGAATTTTCTCTCAGTAAATAAGGAGTGAAAGACCTATGTTAGATAATAATCAATCTAAAGTCGTCCTTCCGAAGTGGATAGAAGACGTCATGCCGTTATGGAGGAGTTAAGAGAAATTCATCAATTACAGCTGGAGGGAAAATGGGATGCCACGAATTGGATTGGATTGGATTTGGAAAAGGAGAATTACACAATGGCGTTGCAGAAGGAGAAGTACATGAAGAAATCGCGTCGTAACTTATATATTGCTTTAGAAGAGTTGGATTTAGTGTTTGATGAAAGCGAAGTGACTCAATTAAGGGAAATGTGGGATGAGGATAAAGATATTCTTGAAATAGCAAAAGAGTTAGGAAGGCATCAACTAGAAATCGCCGCATTGATTATGGATCAGACAGATAAGAAAAAAATCAAATCGCGTCCAATGGGGTTAGGGGCATGAAACAACTAACACTGGAGGATGTAGTCGGAAGTTTTGATTATACCGCAACAAGTACCGTGAACAAATTCTTGAAGCGGAATAGCGTTATGACGTGCTCAGTAGAGTTTTACGACAAAGACGAGAAGTGGAAGCTTCGTTGGTTTGATGCGAAGTCCGAGAGCAGAGCTATAGAAATGGCTAAAAAGAAATACAGAAAGATACAGATTATCACCACTTATATTTCTGATAGAACCTTAGAAGAGATAATGAATTTGGATTAGGAGACATAGCGTTATGACGTATTTAAAGGGTAGAAATTCATTTGATTGAACGAGGCACTAGTAGGCGTCATAGCGTCAGTAGAAACGTTGGGATTATTGGAATCAGAAAGAAATATGGGCTTCGGATTTACTGGCTATGGGCACTAAATAAAAAAGGCTAGGAGTTCCCCTAGCAAAGAGTTATGTCGTACAGAAAGGTACAAACTTAATGTTTGCGATTTCATTATATAACGTTCCTGGGGTGGAAGGATTGACTCATAGCAATCTTTACGTAACTTTTACATGTGATTGAAATATTTGATAACACAGACATAGATTTATTAGAAATTGAAATTATTAAAGGAAGCTATGTATATGTAAATTTTTAATAAAATGCTTATTGAAATAAAAAAATGGTCCTTACTATTACGTAAGAACCCCATAACCGAAGAAAAAAAGTCGTATGTGAAACCAAGTGGGAATCACAATGATATTTCAACATCTAAATATATAGTTGTCTATACATCAAATCGAAAAACATAGTTATTTAAACGAAGGAGCCCTAGATTTAGGGATCTAGGGCTTCTTGTGTCGGTATAACTCACACAATTTATGAAAAGAAAAGAACTTACTGAAGATACCACATGAATGTTTCATAAATGTATCAAAAAAGTGAACAAAATAGTTATTTGAAAAAAGGACCTCTTACGGAAAGATAAGAGGCCATGAAAAAATGTTGTATTTGAAACACGTGATATTACACAAAGATATTACAAAAATATTAATATATTATGTATATGCAATTTAAAAAGTTGGTATAAATAATAAACTGTATAAAAGTCTTATTAAAAAAGAAGCCCTAGAATTATTGTGATAAGCGGACAGACAATCATACTGTTTTAATGAGTTTACTAGATGAATATGAAGTGTAATGTAACGAAAATAATATAAATCCGATATGGAACGGCTAGGGAAATCAAACAAAAATTTCATTTTGTATTAAGTTAGAATATAAAAAGAGCACTTAGTAAAGTGCTCTCGTGACGAACCTCATTTTATAACGACTATTTTATAAAGAAAGGAACACAGAATATTATATGTGCGCCAGTCAATTAAGTGCTACAAATAAAGAGCAGCTAGCAAAAGCTAACTGCTCGGTTCTCCAAGGGGGAACAAGGAGAAAATCTGATGTCATATACAGTATTGACGGAATATTGGATTTTATTCACGAGAGATTATATTCTGAAATTTGAATTATGATAGTCGATATTCTCCATATTGACCAAAAAAGAACTAAAAGTTCTAGTGAAATTCCAAGGGTTCTTTTCTTAGTTTTTTGAGATTCTTTTATCAAATAGCCCACAGCACTAATTGCTATAAGAATGAAAATAATAAGTTCGAGTGTAACTGGCATTCTATCTACTCCTAAAAATAAGTTTGTATATAAAGATTATAAAATATTATAGTGATTGGTAGTTAAAAATTCAACAAAATAATACTCTTAATAGAAAGTGAGGAATAACAATGGGACTAGGAAACCGTGGGATGGCATTTGAAATGCAAATGTATCAAAGAGGGGGGAGTGGCGCTTATTAACAAGCTTCCGATTCCTGTCAAGGTGTTAAAAAGCAAAGGTGACCGTGTACTAACTGGATTCTATGGAGCAAAGAGCACAGTAGACTATGACGGTGTATATAAGGGACGAGCTGTAGCATTTGAAGCGAAGTCTAGAGAGAAAGATACACGTTTTGATTTAAAGAACATTGCGCAGCATCCATTGGATTACCTGGAGAAAGCGGAGAAGATGGCCAACAAGAAACGAAAATTATTAAAGGCTTAATGGATAACGGAACCATGTAGAGTGGATGGTGGGTGCGGATTGCTATGCATGGTTCCTTTATTCAATAAAGAGATTGTAAAATTTCACATACCTAATGTGATGATAAAAAGACAAATTTAGAAATAGGGGGATTCCGTCATGGAGAGACAATTAACATTATTACCAGCTATTGATAGAGGCACAGAGAAACAAGTTCAGAAAGAAGTAGTGAAAATACTAAAGGAATAGCGCGTATTGAAAACTTATTTTGAAAATGAAGTGGAGTTAGAACACGAAGGAATCAGTTTGTTCCCGGAGATTAGGGACACAACACATATTAGCAATATTAAGTTCAAGCAGATTAATAAGGCTTTACAGTATGTTTTAAGACTATGATGAGGCAGAAATTATCAAGAGAAAGTAATTAAATGCTGATAAACCGAAAGACAGTTATATTTACACTGAATTATCGATGAAGAAAGATCACTTCTATTATAAGAAGAAAAATACGATTCGATTGATTGCTACATCTTTAGGGATGATTTAATAATAAAAAAAGCCAAATTGACAGTTTTTAATTAACTATCCATTTGGCTTTTATGTTTTATTTTTTAGGCATCCATGTATGTCCGCAATTCATGCAGCCATTAACAATATTTTTTCTACCAACAAATCCACTGAATAAAGTTATCGGTGGTCCTAGTAACATAATAAAAGCAGCAGCGAATTTATCAATATCATAAAGTGGAGATGTTCGAGAATTTATATCATGAACAGAAATAGAAACTATCAAAATAGTAATAAGTGTAACTAACAGAAGAAATAGAATTAAAAATGTCCTTTTGAAATTATAACCACGCTTATTACCGACTATTTGATCTGATTTACATTTCCTACAAACTACGCGCCTTGTTACTTTTTCTTGCTTTACTGTCATGTCTAACCATCCTTACTTGTATAAAATTATAATAGTTTAATTATATGATATTAATACCTGAACTGGATACAAATATTATCAAAAAAAGAAAAAATATAATAAATTGGAATGTTTATGTTTTTAAAAATATCGACAAAACACCGAAAAAAATGGGGACTAAATTGGGAGGGGGGATAATGAAATCAACGGTATTCTTAATGTACAAGGCCTTTGATAACCTCATATCGAAAAGGAGTAGTACACCTATAAGTAAAACGTTCTTATGCGAGAATGTCACGATAACGTATACCACATAGCAGGGCCGGCACGACGGTACGAACCCGCATTAAGACGAAAAGACCAATGAATGTATAACAATGACATATTCCAGTGTGGCGGGTGTGAGATAACTTGCATTCGTCACGCTGTTTCTATTGTATTTATCAGTCAGCTCGGAATGAGTCCTCTGGGTTGATAATAAATATAAGTCTATTCCCTCTAATATGTCGGTTCTTGAAAATGGAATGGGGGTGGTTGCTCATGATTGAGTGACACTTGCATTCTAAAAAGCTAAAAAGTATACGTATCTCGTACATTAGTAATTACTCACGATTCTTATTAATGACCAAAACGAGGGCAAAGAGTTCCACTCTTTGTTTGAGCCAATACTGTGGAAACATTCCCCTTCCGTCCCTCTAGTGTATTGGTTCAAACAAGGCGTCGGAAGAAACATATACGTCTTGGATATAATTACATTGTATAAAACGATTTGGTCAGCTAAGGCCCTCCATCAGCCGATATATTGACCAGCTCTACGGAGTATAAACGAGAAGATTCTTGGTCTTCTCTCAGCCACCGAACGTAAAGTGCGTAGCTAATAAGAGCTAAAAAATTATATGATGCGGTGGCTTGGAGAAGGTTGAGAGTACTCAGCCTTGATCTAAGAGAAACTTTTGCCGTTTTTTCCTCTCTTTTCTCCCATCCCCTTGAAAGCTGTCACTTCGGTGATGGCTTTTTTGATATAATTAAAGAGAGGGGTGGATAGAATATGAATTTAAATGAATCTGTACTTTATTTTGATAAAGAGAAGATAACAGAGGATAGAATAGTATCTCATGTTAGACATTATGTTGAACTAGCACAAAGAGGTTTAAGTGTAATTGAAAAAGATGATAAAGAAGCTATGAATTGTTTAAAAGAAATCAGAAGAACAATGTCTGAAGAGTACAAGTATTATACTAAATCTAAAGTCCAATCAATAATGTGAGATAGCGACTTGTATAGTACATACTATCACTTTATACAAGAAGCCTTTGTAAAACAAAACTCTCCTAATGCATACAAAACTTTAGGGAGTAACTTATATGATGTAATGGATTACGGAAGGCATTATTATAGAGAATATTTAAAGTGAGCATCCAAAACGGGTGCTTTTTTCTTTGTTATATAGAAATTACACATTAACGATTAGTCATATTTAAGAATCTTGAACATAAGATGGTAGTGACACCGAGAAAGATTCATTGTGTTTGCTACTCGCGTTAACACGTTTCGAAAAGGCACCTTAATTAGGTGTCTTTTTATTTGCACCTTTTGAAAAGGACAAGCATATATTGAATTATGGGACAAGTTCTTCGTGTCTCATTCAATACTCAGAGAAAACCCCTTATCACATTAAGGGCATCCACGGCGCGGGTGCTCTTTTAAAATTATCTTATTCATATCAAAAATACTTTTACATAAAATAAAGTGAGAGTAGGCAAAAGAGTCAACGATACTCTAATAATTCGAAAGAGCGTCCATTGCAGGCGCTCTTTTATTTTGAACAAAATGGACATTTGGTTAGGAGGATGAAGTATGGATGAACAGAAGAAACCAAGAAATACATTAGATATTGAAGTTAATGTTGATACAAATGAAGCTGAACTAAAGATTGAGCGATTAAGAGCAGCTGCTGAAGGATGTACAAAAGTATTTCAAGAGTTAGGAGATGCTATTGCTAGTGTAGGTGCACTGATACAGGTTCCGGAAGTAAAAGTACCGGTTTATATAGATGGTAGCCAACTTGTTAATCTTGATGCAGTTAAAATTGCAGAAAGAACATTAGGGATTAGAGAACTATAAATGATTAAACTAATAGGGGTCACCATACATGCCCATCAACTTAAGAGTGTAACCCGACTGAACTTTTGTTCAGTCGGGTTACACTCTTAAAATAGCAGTATATTCTTAAAAATGTGCATATCAAATAAACCCTAACGGGTTTCATTTTTTTAATTATGCAATTTTCTTTTGTTTTCTCAATCCATTATCTTCATAGACAACACCCATAATATCAAAGACAGTCTTCTTCTCATATCTGTGAGATTTTCGTCCATTCTTCTGTAGGATGGTGAGTTTTTTAATGTACAAAAGAAAAGACACCCTAAAGTGTCTTCCTCCGACCTGATAACTACATTTTATGATTTCATTTTCTTTATTACATACCTTGCTGCAGACACAGGAGAAGTTAATGCTAGAATGTAGAGTTTTGCTTTTTCTTGGTTATTTACAGCGTTTTGAATGTATACTTTTTTATCATTTTTGATGATATCAAGGGAATTGGTTTGGGGCGCAATGTTCTAGAGGATTTGAAAGTAAACTAATATTCAAAAGTTTACTTTCGAAATAACAAAAAAGTCCTATATAAGAGGACTTTTTTGTATGTATATAGATTAAGATAATAATAGCCATTCTTTATTTTTTTATTTCTTTCCACAACTATTAATTAAATCATATTGTTTAGAAATCATTTCATTCCGAATTTGATCGAGATGTTTATGTAATGTTTCTTTTATTGCACTACCTGTTTTACTTTCAAAACTTTTGTTTAATTCAATTCCTTGTTCAGATAAACTTTTACATACATCATGAAATGCTTCTTTGTTTTTTTGGATGGTATGTTTTTGGCTTGTTACTATGCTATTTGTTTTGAATGCTACATCAGTTTTTAAAAATGATTGTTGCATTTCTTTTTCTAATTGCTTTTTAACAGCTTGCAACTCATCCATAATAGTTCCAACTGCACCTACTGCAGCTTTCTCTATTTCTTTTTCTATTTTTTGAATTTCCCCTATAAAATCCATCATATTATCTCATCGCCAGTCCTTCAAAATTTGTCCCTAATTGATTATCTTTATCTCGTAATGAATTAGCTGCATAAGCAATATCATCTCCAAAATGAATCAATTCTTTTTGTTTTTTCCGTAAAAGATGAATTAGTTCTTCTGCTAGCTGTACATCATGGAAATAATCTTTTCCATTTTGGGATATTTTTGCAACCTCTCTAATTGCCTCATCTACTTCATGTTCTTCTAACAGATGATATTTTCCTCCAGGACCTGTCTCATGCTTCAATTGACTCTTTAATTTCGCAACTTCATCCTCTTCTTGTTGTTGAAATCTCTCTATATTTTTTACAATATCAGATAATATATCACTTATTTTTTGTATCTCTTTTGCATGACGAATGATATCATCTGGTTCTAATTCTAGTCGAGCACTACCATTATTGTGGAACATGTCTCTAAAAGTTGACATTGGATGTTGTCCCATAAATACTGCTGCGAGAAAACTATCCGTTCCATTACTTTTTGTTGTAAATTGCTTACCAATCATAGGTGCTCCAAATTGCTCAAAATTTCCTACGGCATCTTTTCTATGAGTATAATCTACTACTTTATTTTCCATTACGCCTTCATCTACTCGTTTTTTTGCTTTATCACTTAGTAATCTATAAATATTTGGTGCAGCATATGTTGTTGCATAACAATCCATTTCTGCTGCTACATATTGGGCTTCTGCAGCACCTTTACTATGTCCGGTAGTGTGAATAGATGTAGGGTTATATTTTTTCTTAATTTTTTCTGCAAATCCTAATGCACTATCAAATGATGTCGGTACCTTTTCGCCTGCTACACCAAGGTTCTTTTTCTGTCCAAGTGTAATTTGAACTATATCTGTGGTTTTATCTCCATCGAATCTACCAAATTCAGTACCGCGGTATGCAATGATTACATCGTCATAATGTGTTGCATTTTCATCATATTTGTCTGCTGGTACTACTGCGATAGCTTGTAATCCATTTTTCACTTTTGTGGCATCTGCGTCAAATGTTTCTATAACTTTCCACTTTTTATTATCGATTCCTTTTATTTCTGCTTTTTCGTGTAAATAGTCCTTATCATAAACATCATTTGATAGGTTAAAATAATCTTCATCCGTTGCAATGGTATTCTTTCTAAACTTATTCATATGTTTCAACTCATTTCATGGTATATTTTAACTATATTCAAATACAAGGGGATTTTAAATGAAAAAGAAATTAGTGATTATTTTATCCATTATTTGTATTATAGCAGGAGGATATTTTACTATGGAATACTTAAATAAAAAAGAACAAGAAGAAAAGTTTTGGAAGATACAAGAGTCACGGATAGAAAAGTATATTCATTATAATATTGAAAATGTGGAATCTATCACATTTTCAGATCATAGTGTAAGCCCTATGGGGGTTCCTCAATTAAAGGGGTATATAAATAATAATAAAGAATTATGGTTTATAGGACATATTAGTAACACGAAAAATTTTGAAGATCACTTTGGACGTTCTGGAGAACTAGGAAAACTTATAAAAAATCCTGAAAAATCCGTATCCGAAATTGAAAAAGAAGAGAAAGTAAAAAACCAAGAGTAGTCTTTGCACTACTCTTTTCTATCCTATTTTTAAGAAGAATACATTGGTAAGTGTTTTTTATAAGGGGAATTTCTAATGAAGAAAGTAATGATTTTGGTTATATCTGCTATAGTGCTCATAGCAGGAGGGTATTTTGCAATGGAATACTTAAAACAAAAAGAAAAAGAAGAACAATTTTGGAAAGTACAAGAAGCACGAGTAGAAAAGTATATTCGTTATAATATTAAAGATGTAAAATCTATTACATTTACAGAAAATAAGGTAAGTCCAATGGGAGTTCCTCATATAAAAGGTTATATAAATAATAATAAAGAATTAGATTTTATAG
>NZ_JAKUEU010000111.1:0-13145 GCF_022663075.1 Bacillus cereus group sp. BfR-BA-01441 | reverse complement strand
AAATTATAGTTATGATTTTTGTAAGATTTAATAAATAATTTTCTATACTTGGGATTGTGAATTTTAATGATATAAGTATGTATAAAAAATATCTATTTTTAATGTAAGGGAACTTTCTATAAAAGAAGGTTCTTTTTATTGGTGCTGGTCCGAAAATCTTTCTTCTAATTCCTTAATTATCTGTGAAGGATTGACTTTTAGAGTTTTAGATAATGCACACAGCGTGTTTATCTTTAGTTTTTTTCTCTTTTTAAAGACTAACATAAGTTCTATATAAATCAGAATTAAAAGTCCCTCATTCTTGGCTTATATTTTAGTCTAGGCGATGACTTTGTAAGATACCACTAAAAATTTGTTCTTTATTCAAGAAATTACTTGGCTGTATTTATACAATAATTTAGGGTAGATTAATTCTAATCAAGGTTAGGGATATATCGATAAAAGAATTAAGATAAAACAAACTTAATAATTCAGAAATTAAAAATAAATTTGACTTTTGAAAAAGGTAGATGTAAAATATTAGAGTACATTTACAAACCTTACCATATTTCTGTCGTACTACAGGGAGTTTGTATAGCATCAATTTTTAATAAATGCTGTAATAGATTTAGAAAACTTATGTGAGAATAACTGGAGTGTTGGGTTTCAATGGGTATTTAATTAGTTGGATTTATTGATTGTTAAAAAATAGAAAGATCTATTTTAAAATATTCCGAAACTTAAAAGAAAACTCTTGATGAATTGTTTGTGATAATAATTGAAAGAGTTGAATTGGTGAAAGTATAGTGGATAATTTGTATAGATGAATTATGATAAAGGTTTGTATGACCTAAAGAAAATTGAGCTAGGTGAATGATAGAAAGGGTGAATTGATTGAGATGAAATTTTTAGATAATAATGTAGACGTAACTAAAATTAAAGATCATGAAATATTTAAAATCACCAGAAACGAAGAAGGGATAGTAGACGTATGGCTCCCAGAAGGAAATGCATATGTAACAAAAGGTAAAGATGGAAATATTGATTATAGAATTTCTGAGGAAGGTATATATGGGGTTATAGAGTACGCAATGCTTTCTGTAGAGGGGGAGTTAATGGAATCTATAACATGTTCTTTATATACAGAGATGTTTAATTTTATTAATAAGCATTCTGGTTATAAGTTAGTACGCGTTTGGAATTACATACCAAGTATATTAAAAGATTTGAAATATACTGCTCCGGATATAGAGATTTACCGTTGTTTTAATAAAGGAAGATTTAATGCTTTTTTAAAAGAATATGGTATGGATATGAGTAATTGGATAATACCAGCAGCTTCAGGGGTAGGTTCTAACACGAATTGTTTCAAAATTGAATTTTTTGCGTCAACAGGAGAAACAAAGTATATAGAAAATAAGAATCAAATACCAGCTTACAAATATTCTTATAAATATGGCAAATTACCACCTGTGTTTTCTAGAGGTGCAATTTGGACACACAAGGATAAGGCTATTTTTATGGCTTCAGGTACAGCAAGTATATTGAATGAGGATAGTGTATACATTGATGATCTTCAAAAGCAAATTATACAATCTATCAAAAACCTACAGATGCTAATAAGTACCTCTAATCTAAAGGAATATGGTGTGGAATTTGGATTTAATATAGAAGATGCTGTTTTATTAAGGGTGTATTACAGATATGAAAAAGATAGGGAGTTTATTACATCTGAATTGACAAGAATTTTACCAAGTGATTGTAAAATATGCTTAGTGAAATCAGATATCTGTAGAAATAATCTTCTTGTTGAGATTGAAGGGATATTCAGAGCTGAACAATATTCTGTTTCTTTATAATTATCAGTTATTAGAGTGATTTTAATAAATTAGATTTGTACAGAAATACATTAATAATACTATGTAATTGATGGGTGATGCAGTGTGAGAGAAGTATTGGAGAAGAAATTTGTGGGAATCTTAGATATGTTAATGGAAAATTATGGTAATTACCCGAATAAAAAGCTGTTTATATTTCAAAATGAAGGGGAAGATGCTAGCTTTTTAACGAGCAAGACTTTATATGAAAAAGTAAAAATGTATGGGAGTGTTCTACAAAGGAAATTAGAATCACAAGAAAGCGTATTAATTATATTACCCCAAGGATTAGAATATATATGCACTATGTTTGCTTGTTTATATGCAAATGTTATCGCGGTCCCTGTCCCTGTGACAGATTTTTCAAATGAAACCTTAATTAGAGAAAAATTATCGTATATTCTAAAGGATTCAGGAGCAAATTCTATTATAATGCATAGTAGTTTTAAGAAGTATTTTAGTTCAGGAGAAATTACTAATAAGTCTATAATTACATTAGATGAATTAGAAGATATGAATATATCCATTAAAGAACCAAGAAATCAAAAAAAAGATGATTTAGCTATTTTATTGTATACTTCAGGCTCAATGTCAAACCCTAAAGGAGTTATGATCAGTCATCAAAACTTGAATTATAGAGGAATTATTTCGAAGAATCAATGGGGAATTAGTGAAAATAGTAAGATAGTTTCTTGGCTTCCTCAATATCATAGTTTTGCGCTCGATTTTAATATGTTTGCTCCTTTTTTAGCAAGTGCCACTTGTATAATTTTTTCGCCAAATACTTTTATAAGTAAACCTGAGTTATGGTTTCAATTTATTGACAAATATCAAGCGACACACATCGGAGCACCTGCATTTGCTTTTGATTACTGCTATTCTACAATAAATATGGAATATGTTAGGGGATATTCACTTGCTACAGTTCAAGCTATTATATCAGGGGGAGAGCCTATAAGAAAGGAATCTTATAAAAAGTTTCATTCCAAATTTAGTGAATTAAATTTGGAATATAATACATTGTCCCCTCTCTATGGAATGTCTGAAATGGGTACAGTTACTACAAAAAGACCTGGTCAACCATTAAAGTTTTTACATTTAGATATACAGAGCTTAGAACGAGGCAGGGCACAAGTAACTTTTGAAGAACAAAAGAGTAAAGCGATAGCAAGTTGTGGGGAGATAGGAGAAAATACAGAAATATTAATTGTCAATCCTGAAACCTTTGAAGTATGCGATCCGGAAAATATCGGAGAAATTTGGGTAAAATCCCCCTCTGTTAGTTTAGGTTATTTCAATCGAAAAACAGAAACGGAAAGTACTTTCTCTGGTGTTCTAAGAAATTCAACAAGTGTATTTCTGCGAACGGGAGATCTAGGGTTTATTCGAGATAATGAATTATACATTGTAGGTAGAGAAAAAGAAGTTATTATAATTAATGGTAGAAATCATTACCCTGTCGATATTGAGTGGACAATTAGAAAAAATGTAAATATCGAATTGCCATTAGCAGTATTTTCTCAAGAGATTAATGGAATTGAGAAAGTAATAGTAGCTTATGAAGCTGAATATCAATTTACAGAATATGAGTATAGAAAAAAATTGGAAGATATCATAGTTGCGGTTTCTGAAACACATGGAATAAAAATTTATGATGTTGTGGTACTAAAAAAAGGTAGTATACCAAAATCAGGAAGTGGAAAAATACAAAGAAAACTTTGTCAATATTATTATATCAATAATAAATTTGTAATTCTTTATCAATATAGGGCTGGTACTTTCCCTAATTCGAAACTTACTTATAGAGAAAATACGAAGCCTATAACCAATAATAAATCAAATGTCTATTGCAATCAGAACATACAAGACTACATTATAAAATATTTATCAAAAGAGCTAGAAATTGATTCGAATTTAATTAGTTTAAATCGCAGCCTTCAGTATTATGGTGAAAACTTAATTTTTATAATGAAATTCATTTTAGATTTTGAGAGGGATTTTAAAATGCAAATTTATGCTGGGGATATATTAGAACATAGAACAATTGAATCCTTATCTATGTACCTTGCAACAAAAACTCTAAACCACAATGAGGAATAAGAATAATCAAATTTCAGATGAATGATTAATACGTCTATTAAAGATATCAGATGAAATGTTGTATTAGTATTAAATCATACTGAAAAGTAATTTTCATATTATGTTATGTACTTAAATGCATTTAGCAATGATTTAGGTGTTTAAATGACTTTGTTACTATCAATTATTGCTTGTAATAATACATTCGATATTCTAAATGTGAAATAATAAATATATAATGAAATATTTATTATAAGTGTGCTTTGATTTCTATTATGTTTTAGATTTTGTACGGGTTGTTTTAACTTGAAAATTCTGAATTGATAAACTTCAACTTGGTGTATAAACTATCGTGCTCAATAATACACATTGGTAAATTAGAAATGTGATTTTATAGAAAATAAAAAACGCTTTTTAGTTAGATGAAATTTAAAAGAGAAAGACTTACACTACTATGATGCGAGGAGCAGACAGTGAACATGCTTATTTCGGGGAAGGAAAACGAATTTTTATTAGTGCATCAAAACGAATTAATAAATAATAATGAGTTTGTAAAGATTATTTCAAGAATAGATAAAAGCCATTCTCCTATAGGATTTGAACGCTTATTATATCCGTATTTTTTTATATCCTCTGATAGAAAAAGATACATAAAAGTTGCATTTGATCATTCAAGTAAACTCATTATTCCGTTTATGGGGATAGATAGACATATGTATGAGGAACTATTATTTTATAGTAAAAAAATAGGTTATCAATTACTTATTGTAGATTTTTATTATGAGTGGCTAGATACTGATCAATTAAATCTTATTCCATTAGGAGTATGGCAAAATATTAATATAGATAAGTTTACTTTAAAGGGTAATAAAATGCGGAAATTAAGGTATATGGTGCAAAAATTCGAACAATTAGGAGATTCAAGGATTGAAGAATATAATCCTGGTTCAGATTTACCATTAATTGAAATGAGAGACTTAATGATTAAATGGAGTCAGGGGAAGAATAATATTATTAAACACTCCTTTACTTGTATGGAAGAGCTCTTAAGGCAAAAGCTTTCAGATGGATATAGGGCGTTCCTAACTTATAACAATAATAAACTATGTTCTATTATTGTTATAGGAAATGAAAATAATATGTATATTATGGACCAGGAATTTTATGATCCTGAGTCTGCACCTTTAGGGCATATGGAATATGCTATGGTTCAAATAATTGAAATTTTAAGGAAAGAGAATGCAAGAACCTTTTCAGTTGGCTTAACCTGGTACCCCTTCATATTTGAAAATGATGAAAGAAAGGACAATGAAGGCTGGGAATGGTTAAAAAAACAAAATGAAAAGAAAACTTTATTGAGTAAAATTTTTGAGCAAGGAAAAAAAAATTATCAATTCAAGAAAAAGTTTGGTGAGGTGGGTATGCCTATTTTTGCATACTTACCCAATAAAATGTCGTTTTCTCAGTTATTTAATTATTGGCCTATATTTTATACCAATTCATTAACAGCTAATAAATTGGAGGAAGAAATTCTCAAGGTGCCTTTATTAGGTTTTAATGAAGGCAATTTGCCAGAAAAAAAATATAGAGTACAACAAGTAAATAATACTATGGTCAATAGGGATCAAACAGAATTACTAATTAATAAAAGAAATTTAGACAGAATAGATGTTAATAAGAAAAATTTGGACTTGCGAACTGATTCCTGGTTTAATAATAATTCTGATTTTATAAAGAAGCACGAGATATTATTGAAGAGTAAAACTGGTTTAAATACATTAGATGTTATTCAAGATATTTTTCCGTTTAAACATATTATTCTTACAGAGCGTGGGCGAGTTGCTGAGCAACTTTTTTATAAGGCATATTCTAAGAAGAAAAGAAAGATATTAACGACTATTCCTTGGTTGACAACCTTAATGAATCAATTACAGAATGGATTTGAAGTTACAGAATTGCCCTCACACTCAGTGAAAGATCCTATGTCAACTTGCATATTTAAAGGAGAAATGGATTTAAATATATTAAGGGAACAATTATTAAAAAATAGTGAGGATATTGCTTCTGTCAACTTAGAAGTGTTAAATAATGCTACTGGTGGTCATCCTGTTCGATTGACTCATCTTAAGTTATTGAAGTCAATGCTTGAAGAATATCAAGTACCTTTAGTTATGGATGCTTCAAGAATTGTACGTAATGCATATTTAATAAATAAATATGAAGAACCTTTTAAACAAATGAAGATTTGGGATATTGTTAGAAGTACTACCGAACAGGCTGATTATATTGTTACTAGTTTAACTAAGGATTTTGCAGTTCCGATAGGTGGATTAATTGCTACAAACGATGATCAATTGGCACGAGATATAAAAGAAATACAATTGAGTGAGGGCTTTACTTTAACTGATGACATTAAATATTTGATTATTCAAGGTTTTTTTGAAAAAGAAGTTATCTGTGAACTTATTAGTAGCCAGATGGAATTCACTAAAAATCTTCAAGATATGTTACTTCAATATCAAGTACCATTGCTGCAACCAGCTTGTGGTCATTCGATTGTTATAGATATTTCTGGATATACAGGTGGGAAAAATAATACACAAAAGAAACGTAATTTTCTTGAAAAGTTATTCTTAGAAACAGGCATTAAAGGCGGTGCCCATCATAGTGGAAAGCAAAAACAGACAGTACTTAACAATTGTATACGTTTGGCGTTCCCAATCGGTTTAACCGAAATAGATAAGCAGGAAATATATAAAAATTTAAAGTTGTTTTTCTCTATGAATAAATGTCTATAGATTTACTATAGAACATAAAGAAGCGTGTAATTTTCTTATATTAAAATTAAAAAGTGAATATTAAATACTATGTTGTTTTAATAATTCATCAATAAAATATAAAAGATACAATTAAGAAAAGAAATAAGGTAAAAATTTTATGGTTCGACATATCACTAGGAGGGAGTATATGAATCAAAAAAATGAATTGGAAAAGAAAAAGCAATTTCCATGGCTAAGAGCGTGCGAGAGATTTCCAGAGAAAAAGATTTTAACTTTTCAACATGAGAATAATAAAACAGATTTTTTAACAGGGGCAGTTTTTAGTAAGAAGGTTAAAACCTTGGGAAGATATTTGGAGAAGATGGCATTATCTCAGGAAAAAGCAATGCTTCTTTTACCAAAGGGTTTAGAATATAGTGTTAGTTTGATTGCATGCATGTATGCTAATGTTATTGCGATACCAACAAAGGTTACAAAATTTTTGCAAGATGAAGAAATCATAGAAGAAATCCATCCTATATTAAAAGATTCACAAACAACTATAATTATTACAAATACACATTTTAAGAAATTAATACAGTATAAACAAGAGTTTAAACACATTACGATAGTAAATGTAGATGAACTTCCACAATTAACTTCTGATATAAAAGATGAACGAGAAAGAAATTTAGAGGATATTGCAATTATTCTATATGCAGCAGGTAAAGAAGTTATGATTACTCATGGAAATCTTATTTCCAAAGCATTTGAGGGTTCAGTCCAATGGGATATTGACAGTAATAGTATTGTGTCTTCATGGATGCCACAAAACCATAATTTTGGAGCTCATTTTGGGTTGTTAATTCCTTTGTTAACAGGGGCTTCTAGTGTAATTCTATCACCCGAAAGTTTTTTGAAACAGCCACTTGATTGGTATAGGGCAATTGATTTATATAAAATAACTCATATTGCAACTCCTATCCTTGCTCTTGATTATTCTTTTGCTAAGATTGATCTGAATTTGGTAAAAGAGATGTCATTTAATTCATTAAAAGCAATTATTTGTGAAGGAGGTCCTATTGAGAAAGAGGTATATGAAAATTATGTCTTACAATTGCAAAATTTAGGTTTGAGCGACAATATTTTATGTTTTCACTATGGGACATCAGAAATCGGTGTAATTACTACTCATGAATTAGGTCAACCAATTAAAGAGATTTCACTAGATAGTGCATTTTTTGAGGAAGGAAAGGTTAAGCGTAGTGAAAAAAATCATAATAATAAAACCTTTATTAGTTCTGGTCAGATTCCAAATGATGTAAAAATTATAATTGTTAATCCTAAATTTGGAATCCCTTCATCAAAAGGAGAAGTTGGTGAGGTTTGGGTGAATTCTATTTCTATAGAACCTGCAATTCTAAAACAAGAAAGAGATACATTAGCAATTACTAATAGTTTGAATGATAACTTTTTTAGAACAGGAGATTTAGGATTTATCGAAGAAGGTAACCTTTATATTGTAGGTAAGTCGAGAGAAGTAATTAATATAAATGATCAGAATTATCATCCTGTTGATATAGAAACGACTATTAAAAAGAACGTACCAGAACTTACACTTCCATGTTTAATCCTTGCATTTCAGCTTAATCATCAAAGTAAAGTAGTAGTAGTTCAAGAAATAGAAGAAAATAAAATTGATATGGAATATAGCGAATGCATTAACGAGATGTTAGAGTCAGTTTTCCAGACTTATGGATTTAAAATAAATGAAATATTGTTGATAAAAAGAGGAGAAATACCTAAAAATTCTTATGGTAGAATCCAAAGGGCAATGTGTCGTAATGCTTACTTAAAAGGAGAATTTAACGTGGTTTACCAATATCAACCTAAAAACAATGATAAAGTAGTAATAAAGGGACAAATGCGTTTAAAACCAGATAATTGGATTATGGTAAAGTTGATAAATGAGGTTTTTATTCCCGTATTAGAAATTAATCAAGAGAAATTGGAGGAAGTTACTCTATTTGCAGAATTAGGTCTTGATTCCATACAGTATGTACAAATTTCTAAGCGCATTGAAGAAATATTTGAACTCCCATTTACACCAGTTATGTTGTTTAAGCATCGTAGTATCAAAGATTTAGTAGTGTATATTTCTAGTCAAATAGGAGAGAAGAAGTTGCAGGCGCAAGATAATAAGCAATTATTAGAGAAAAAAAGAACTGGTTCTTCAAATGTAAAAAAAACACAGGTTGAATTTGAAAATAAATGTTCAATTAATGATATATCTATTGATGAAAGAGATATTGCTGTTATTGGAATGAGTTGTGAATTTCCAGGAGGTTCATCCAATTTAACGGAATACTGGGGTAATTTGATAGGGCGTAAGGATTGTATAAGTAGTATAACTACAAGTCGACCTCAGTTGTTAAGTCAAAACAATTATTATGATAATACGAAGGGATCCTTTCCTAATTGGGGAGGGTTTACGGAAAATTTTGATAAGTTCGATGCTGCATTTTTTGGGATATCACCCAAAGAGGCAGAGAGTATGGACCCTCAGCAGAGAAAACTATTAGAACTCACCTGGAGTGTTATAGAAGATAGTGGTAATAACCCTACTGAATTTTTTGGGGAAAATATTGGGCTTTTTGTAGGAGTACATAATGTTGATTATGCAGAACTTATTTCAAATCGACCCGAACTTATGGAAACTTACGGTGCATATTTAGACTCGGGGCTTCATATGAGTATGATTGCAAATAGGGTTTCGCGCTGGTTTAATTTTCATGGTCCAAGTCAAATAATAAATACAGCTTGTTCAAGTTCTCTGGTAGCTGTACATAATGCAATCCAATCAATATTTAATGGAGAGAGTACTTTGGCCATTGCAGCAGGAATTAATTTGCTAATGACACCACGCATTTTCCAAGCAAGTCATAGGGCTGGCATGCTTTCAAGTGAGGGGCATTGTAAAACATTTGATAATAATGCAGACGGGTTTGTTAGATCTGAAGGGTTTGGTGCAGTATTGTTAAAACCTTTGTCACAAGCTGTAGAAGATGGTGATTCAATTTATGGAGTTATAAAGGGGTCTGTAATGAATCATGATGGGCGTTCTAATTCTTTAAGAGCACCTAACCTTAATGCACAGAAACAGCTGATTAAGGATGCTTTTGATAAGTCTGGTTTAACTCCTGAGACAATCAGTTATATTGAAGCACATGGGACAGGGACACCTATAGGGGATCCAATTGAAGTACAGGCTCTGCAAGAAGCTTTTGAGGAAATCAGCCCACAATGTAATAGTGGTTTCTGTGGAATTGGATCTGCAAAAACTATTATTGGACATTGTGAATCTGCAGCTGGAATAGCGGGGCTTATCAAGGTTATGTTATCTATGAAGCATAAAACTATACCCGGAAATCTTCATTTTAATATGCTAAACTCATATATTAAATTAGATGAAAGTCCATTTTATGTAGTTGATAAAACTCAAGAATGGAAAAGATTAAAAGACGCAGAAGGCAAAGAAATTGTTCGAAGAGCAGGAATTAGTTCATTTGGTTTTGGGGGAGTTAATGCACATTTACTAGTAGAGGAATATGTAGAAACTTATCATAAATATAGAAGTAAGGAAACTGATAAACAGAGTATGTTTATAATTCCTCTCTCAGCAAAAAGCAGAGACTCCTTAAAAGCGAGTGTACGTGAATTCTTAGCATTTCTTAAAGAAAGTTTAGAAAAAAATAAGATTGAAAATAATGATTTTTATGATATTGATTTATTTGATGTAGCTTATACACTTCAAGTAGGTAGAGCTGATATGGAAGAACGGGTTGTTTTTTTAGTTGAGGATATTCCAGAGTTAATAGATAAACTTTCTACTTTTTTAAAAGAGCAGGAAATAAGTCGAGGTTATTGGATTGGGAATGTGAAAAATAAAAACACTATCGATCTGGTTGAAGAAGATGTTGATGAAATCGTCAATATCTGGTTTAAAAAAAACAGACTGGAAAAGATAGCTCAGTATTGGGTTCATGGTGGGAAAATAGACTGGAGAATAATTTATAATGAGGTTACACCAAGGCGTATTCATATACCTACCTATCCTTTCGCGAAGGAACGATTCTGGTTACCAGATAAAAATTCTACTGAAAGTCGTACAGTAGGTAATGAAAATGAAACTAAGATTCAACCATTGCTTCATCGTAATATTTCTAAATTATCAAAGCAACAATTCTGTTCAACATTTACTGGTAAGGAGTTTTTTCTAGCAGACCACGTAATAAAGGGGCAGATGGTTTTACCAGGAGTTGCACAACTTGAAATGGTAAGGGAAGCTGTTGAACAATCGATTGAACTATCAGAAAATAATTTGGGTAATATATGTATTAAAGATATTGTTTGGATTAGACCAATTGTTTTGATTGATAAACCTATTAAAATACATATAGAACTCAAATCTGAAGATAATGGTGATATCATTTTTAAAATTTATAAAGTTTTACAGGGATACGAGCAAGAAAACGTGATATGTAGTCAAGGTAGGGTAGAGTGGATTCAAAGTAGGGAAGCCAAATCCTTAAATATACAATCTCTACAACGAGAATGTTCTCAAGACTATAAGAATTCAAGTGAATTTTATGAAATTTTTCAAGCCATGGGCATTGATTATGGTTCTAGATTTCAAGGGGTGAAAAATCTTTATTTGACCCACAATACTGTTTTAGCCAAGTTATCATTAAAGCACTGTTTACAAAATGAATTTGATAGTTTTATGTTGCATCCAGGAATAATGGATTCAGCATTTCAGGCATCTATTGCTTTATCAATGAGTGAGAAAAACCTACAATTAATGCTTCCTTATGCACTACAGGAACTTGAAGTGGTAAGTAAATGTAAGTCTGAAATGTGGGCATTAATCCGAAGTAGTGAAAGTAATGCATATGGAAGAAAGTTAGACATAGATTTATGTGATAATGAAGGGAATATATGTGTACGAGTAAGAGGGCTTATTCTTAAGGGCATATCAGGAGAAAATAAGAAAGTAGAATCGCAAGAGAATGGGACCTTGATATTAAAACCTTTTTGGAAGGAAAAAGGGATATATCTAGCGGATTCTGGGGAGAATTATGAAAATCATTTAGTGGTACTCAGTGAACTTGATGAAGATATTGAGAAGGAAATCATTGGAAAGATGGATTGGGTTAATTTTATTGTATTGAAAAACAATGGTAAGAAGATTGAAGAAAGATTTCAAAATCATGTAATTCACATTTTCAAGGAAGTAAAAAAGATTATGGAAAGTAAGCCAAAAGGGAAAGTTTTGATACAGGTTGTAGTTCCTCAAATTGAGGAAAAGCAACTGTTTACTGGTATATCAGGGTTTTTGAAAACCGTTCAAAAGGAGAATCCTCATTTTATATGCCAACTAATTGAAATAAATACATCAGAAATTTCTTCTATAGAAATAGAAGAGATACTTAATACAAACGCTAAAGTGACCATAGATAATCACATTCTATATTCAAGTGGTAAAAGGTACGTGGCAAGTTTCAAGGAGATAGAAAGTCCTGTAAGAGAAATTCCATGGAAAGAAGATGGAGTATATCTAATTACAGGGGGAGCCGGTGGAATCGGAAATATATTTGTTAAAGAAATTGTAAAAAAAGTAAAACGTGCTGTATTTATTCTCGTAGGACGCTCAACGTTAAAAGGCGGTAATGAGGAAAAGCTTAAGGAATTGTTATTATTGGGTATAGATGTGGAATATAAGCAGGTAGATGTGTCTGACAAAATGGCTGTTTCGGCATTAATACAAGATATTCTTCAGAAGTATGGAACATTAAACGGTATCATACACAGTGCAGGGATAATAAGGGATAATTTTATTATTAAAAAGACAGAAGAGGAAATTAGAGATGTTTTTGCTCCAAAGGTAATTGGAACAGTAAATTTAGATGAAGCAAGCAGAGAATTAGAACTAGATTTCTTCATCTTATTCTCTTCCGTTGCAGGGGTCATGGGTAACCTAGGTCAAGCGGATTATGCTAGTGCAAATAATTTTATGGATTCTTATACTACTTATAGAAATCAAGCATTGGGACTAGATAGAGTGAAGAATAAAATTTTATCTATTAATTGGCCTTTTTGGAATGAAGGGGGAATGAAGCTAGATGAACAAACTAAGCAAAAGATGAGAAATGAATTAGGTATTACAGCTATGGAATCAAATTATGGATTACAAGCCTTCTATCAAGCGGTTGCTACAGGAGAAAATCAAATAGTAGTGTTACATGGAGATTTGAAAAAAATCTATCAACATATAAATAAGCAAGAGACAGAGGAAGTATCTTGGAATGAAGGAATAAAGCAACCAATATCCAGGGATCATTTAAAAGAGAAAGTTACTTACTATTTAAAAGAACAAATTTCTTTATATACG
>NZ_JAKUEU010000110.1:0-13520 GCF_022663075.1 Bacillus cereus group sp. BfR-BA-01441 | reverse complement strand
TGGACCTTCCCATGTTTCAATCTTCCACCAGCCATTATCTCTTTTTTCTACGACTCCTACATTTTGAGCACCGTACTCTGATCCACCATTTGTTTTAGCTGAAGTAAATGACGGTTCTTTATACCCATAGAATGATTGATTCACGTACTCAGAACTGTTAGCAGCGTGAGTTACCATACTAAATGTCGAGATAGATAGAATAAAGAATAATAACATTACACCCCTTTTTAACATATACTCTCTTCACTCCTTTTCGAATAATCTCATATTGCGCTTATTACATTAACATATTTTTCTTTATTTTACTATATTTTTACTATTTAAAAACTATTTGATATTCCTATCTCATTCCTATAATAAGAAAATAGTTTTTACTCTAATATAAATATTTACAGTTTAATAAAAACAAAAAAAACCTGCTTTAATACAGGAGATTTTGATGTTATTTCCAATCTACATATTTAAAACTCTGGCGATTTGACAGGCTTTGGAATTCTCAATATAATAATGCATTTCTAATCCTTTTCTTTCTGCACGAAGTACGGTTCGATAAATGTTGTGAGACCGTAGATTGCGGAAGATTTAAAATCTCTATTAACTGTGTAACATTACATGTCTTATGGTACATTAACTCATTTACAATTTGTAGCCGTGCTGGATGTACCTTCGCCTTTAATACCTCTACATCTTCTTCCAAGATTTCTTTTCTCTCTTGCTTTTCTTTTAACTCTAACATTTCAAATTCCCCTTTATTATTTATTTCTATTTTCCTATTATCGCTATACATAATTACTTAGGTATGGTTCCCTTTTTGCCTGTTAAGAAAATATATATTGATCAAATCTTCAAATCAAAAAAAGGTTATTTTTACAGAAATTACAATAATACATACTACTTGAATCTCAATAAATATAAATTAACAGAATATTCCGCCTTATATTGATAAATGCTATTAAATAGATTTTGATAGAGGAGATTTCTGATATGATACTAATTGCTGAATAATATCTTTGGAGAGGATGAAATTGAACAATGAATGTTCATATACAGGGGAACGAGCAAATAACTAATTTATTAAATGAATGGTATCAAGAAATTAGGGCTAGGCATGTAGACGCCGCTCAATTACTTAAACAAGAAATTGAAAACAGAATTCATAATATAGAAGAAAATCAAACGATATTATTATACTACTCACTACTAGATTTTAGACATCAATATTTAATTGATAGCTTAAGTATTTCTAAAGATAGCTTTAAACAAAGTGATGCTTACAAAACTCCAACAGACGATTTCCTTTCATACTATTATCACTTCTTTAAAGCCATTCATTCTAATGTTACTGGCAATCATAGCCTTGCAAAAATACATTACGATAAAGCTGAATACCTATTAGAAACAATTCCTGATGAGATTGAACATGCTGAATTCCATTATGAGTTGGCCATTTTCTATTGTCATACACATAAATCGATTTTATGTATTAATCATGTAATGAAGGCGAAAGATATATTTTCAAAACATCCTGGGTATGAATTGAAAGTTGCCTTCTGTAATAACCTATATGGATTAGCATGTACTCATTTAAAGGAGTGGGAATTAGCTGAGGAACACTTTATCTCGGCTATGGATACATTCCAAAAAGAAAATTTAGAATACAATATTTTGATTGTTCGTCACAATCTAGGATTTATGTACGCTACACAGAATTTATCCGAGGTAGCATTACGTTATTTATCTGAAGTTAATCAGAAGTTACCTAGCGATTATAAAGCTGTTTTTATTGAAGCTAGGGAACATTATAAATTAGGAGAACATCAAACTGCTCAAGAATTAATAAAAAAAGGCCTGCAGCTTTCTACTCAATTGGGAATTGAAGGCTATATACATCACTTTAAGATTTTAGAAAAAATGAACCTAAATAGTTGTGCTACTGATATAGAAAAAACTGTTTTAGAAGGGATTTCCTATTTTGAACGCGAAGAACTATATGAGTACATAAATGAATATACTGAAAAGTTAGCAACCCAATTTTACAAAGAAAATAATCATAAAAAAGCCAGCTATTACTTTTATGAAGCTAGTAAAGCCAGTGAAAAAAACTTTAAAAAAGGAGCATTAAAATGAAAAAATTAGCGGTTAGCTTACTGGGTATCTTAATTGTTGTAACAGTAACTTTTGGATCAAATTCTTCAACAGGCTCTCAAAGTACCATAAATGTTATTAAATATTCACATGGACATACTGGATGATGAAAGGAAGGCTTATACCTTCCTTTTTCTTATATTTTAGAATTCAATACGTATCCCCTCCTACATTTATTTATAAAAATTTAAGAAATAAATAATTCAAAAGATAAAATAAAAATACTATAATTAAAAACTTCCATTTGTTTCTTTTCGTTGGTTTACCAGCATGTTGTATATAAAAAAATAAGGAAATAACCGCCATTGAAATTAAAAATATTTGGTAGTAATCCATCATCTGTAATAACCCCTCCATACAAAAAATAAGAAGTCTCTTTTTAAGAGACTTCTTATTTTTAATACAAACGACATACATAGGCTAAACACATACAATAAAGTCAGGATGATGTACTTTATTACCTTTTATCATAACATATAATTTGTAATTTTTGTTTAATAATTCCACTCAATAAAACTTTATCAACCTTAAAATGTTTAATAAAAAAACAAATACAAATACAATTAATAATATATTCACTTGATGCAGACGGAATATGCTCAAAAGATATAAAGTTCAGTTACAATATCATTCATGATTTTTTAATTTTTTCCTTCCCTTCTGTTAAGAATACTTCAAAACTTGACTGATTACCTTATGTTAATACTTTATATATGCAAAATTACATACTAACCCTCATTGAAAATAATTCTCATTGTAACTATAATGGTTTCAGGGATTGAAATTTTCACTTTCGTTTCAAATCTCACAATATATTAAAGGAGGAAATACTATTATGAAAAAATTGATTTTAGCAGGGGCACTAGGAATTGCAGTATTTTCAGGTATGAACTTACCAGGGGCAGAGGCATCAAAAGCGAGTGCAGCTACTACGAATTTAGAAATTCAAGAAGTCACAAAATACTACTCTATGAGTTCCTATGAAGTGTCTCAAAAAGAATCATTTAATCTTAAAAAAGGGGAAGAACTTACAGTCTTTGTACAAAATTCAGGGTTCCCAATTTCTTATACGGTCTTTGATGCGGATAATCAAGTAATTGGCACATTCAATGCTAATTCCCCATATGGTCGCGTATTTAAAGCGCAAAAAGACGGTAATATTTCTGTACAATTTCAAGCAGGTGTAAATTCTACGTACATGAAGAAGATGAATTTCACAGCTAAATTTGCTGTTTCTAAACTTAACCAATAATAAAAAATGTAACGATCCTCTTTAAAAACAAATTAAAAAGGTATATCCCTTCAATGGGATATACCTTTAGTTTTAGTGAATTTTATATTGACCAGATAACTGCTCTTGCGCCATACGTACTAAACGTTTTGTAATTTCTCCACCTACTGAACCATTTGCTCGTGCAGTTGAATCCGGTCCAAGTGTAACACCAAACTCCTGTGCAATTTCATATTTCATTTGTTCAATTGCACTTGCTGCAGCCGCTATTAAGATTTCGTTTGAATTATTATTTTCACGAATTTGCATTTTTTAAACACCTCCGTTGAATTTGGTAATATCATGCTCTATTTCCAACAAAATATGCAAAAAAATATTCGATTAGCTATTTTACATATATACCTAAGCTTTCATCCCTTTTGTGGGAATAAATAAAGGTATATATAGGTCATACCCTATTACCTTCTTCTATCCTACTTACTTCTGAATTCCCCTATTAACTCCTGTAACTCTTGGGAGAGCCACTTTAAAGAATTTGCTAACTCTGCAATATCTTGTACATACAGTTCTTGCTCTTTCATACTTATCTTCACATTACTACTGTTATTCACATATGTATTTGCAATGTGTGATAATTCATTTACAAACTGAACAATAGTTTGATTATCTTTTAACATGTCACTTGAATTATTCGAAGTCGCTTTAATTTGATTTGTAACAGATTGTGCAGATTCTGAAATCTTTTCAAAGAAAGCACCACTACTTTGAACAAGTGTTATTCCTGATTCTACTTCCTTTGAATTCTTCTGTATGGATCTTATAGCTCTCTCTGCTTCAGCCTGGGTTTCACCAATTAATTTAGCTATATCCCTTGCAGATGCCTCGGTTCTTTCCGCTAATATACGTACATGGTCCGCAACAACTGAAAACTCTTTCCCTATCTCTCCAGTATATGAGTCTTCAGTAGAAGCATTTAAAGCTAATGAATTTGTTTGATTTGAAATGGTTGTAATTACAGTAAGAATTTCATGAATTTCCTTAGATCGTGCTTCTAATGCATAAATACTAGAAGATACATCCTGAACTGTATCTTTGATTCTTTTCATTTGATTCACGATTTGCTTAATCAAATCTTTTCCCTCTACAGAATGCTGTTCCATGTCTTCCAAATCATTGCCAACTTGTTTTGCAGCTCCTTTAATTTCTTGCATCTTACTTTCCATTTCTTGAACAATCCCTAAACATTTTTGCACTACATATTCATGAGAATGTGCTCCTAAATTTAATCCTGTAATAGCACTTGCAATTTCTTTAAAGGCTATGCTATTCTCTTTTGTACTTACCGACAATTCCTGTGAAGATGTCGAAACCTGTTCAGCAGTCTGCCTTACTTTATCTATAATCCTATTAAACTTTTTAATAGTGTTATTAAAATAGATATTAGTTATCCCTATATCATCAGATCTTTCATTCAATTTAATACTCAAA
Source organism: Bacillus cereus group sp. BfR-BA-01441 (assembly GCF_022663075.1). Taxonomy (NCBI): domain Bacteria; kingdom Bacillati; phylum Bacillota; class Bacilli; order Caryophanales; family Bacillaceae; genus Bacillus; species Bacillus cereus group sp. BfR-BA-01441. The sequence goes on along the minus strand of NZ_JAKUEU010000110.1, from coordinate 8,656 downwards.
TCCCCTTTACCAACTTTACGTAACCCTTCTTGTAAATCCTTTAAAGGCGATAGAGAGTTTCGTGAGATAAATATTTGAATTGTAATTGCGATAGTTAATGAAATTATAATAAATAGTAAACCTTGTATCATAAAGTTTTTCTTTGTAAGAGGAATAATAGAAGCTTCCAAATCCGCTGCAACAATTGCAATTATATTTTTATTTTCATCTGTAACTGGCTCTAAAATTGTTACCCAGAACCCTAATTCATCTTCATATACTTCTGTCATTTGTGCCTGTTTCGTTTTCATTACTTTATCATATGTTTTCATCCAATAAGTAGGCTGCTCATAGTATTCACCTGGTTTTACAGAAACAGTATTTGCTAATTGTGTATCCAAAGCTACTATTTGTAATTCAGCTTTATCATTTAGCTTAGCTCCTGTAACATATGTTTGCCCAACACTTTTCATATCTTTTATTGATTTATCTAAGTGCTCTGTCAATTTTTCTTTCTTCACTCTTTGAGATGTGGGGTCTTTTGCTACATCTCTTACTATTTCTAGATCTAATTGATTTAATACCGCATCACCTGTTTCAAAAGACTGCCTCTCAAATATAGACATCATACTATTTTGAAACATATTAAAACTTAACGCTCCCATACTTCCAACAAGGGTCAGAATTACTAATACCGTTAGTAATACATTTTTTTGAAGCAACGATAGCTTATGCCAATATTTTTTCATTGATTTCACCTTTCTTATTTTCAATAATACAAAGATAAAGTAGTAACATATTAAGAGGTTCTCTTTCTGTTATTAATTTAAACTTTAAAATAGCATACTAGTCATTCAACCAACCGTTCCAATTTTTTTCGTTTGATAGGGTTTCTTTCCTTATATACTGATAGTTTCACTATATTTAAAGTAATAATTTAACGAATCTAAGCATTTATGTATTTAAATCCAAAAGCATGATGCCATTGTAATGAGCATCAAAATGCAGCTAATTTACAACACTCTCTTATATAACACCACTTAAAAATTAATAGTTATGACACCTATGATTAATAATGCTAAGGTTTATTTTCTTCTTTTTGAAGCCCATTCTGATCTATTGTACAAATATCAGTTTTCCCATTTGCAATCGCACCTTTTATATGTCCAGCCAGCTGCTTCTGGAAATCTATTAAAAGGAAGACGTAATACTTCTACTACTTCATCTTTTCTATTTGTACTGATTTCTTCTAAATTGATGATGTTAAAGGCTTTGCCTATAATAATTACTATAATGTTTAATGGATTCCTAAGAATATTTAAAATTCCATATTTATCTCCTAAATATTTTCAAATTAGATTTGTTGCAGTGCCTTCAGCGAGGATTTTTTATAATATCTTTAGTTTTAAATAAAGACAAGAATTTTTAAGAGCCTCATCTTAGTTATCTTTATCTTGCACAACAATAAAATCTGAAAGTTCAATTCAATTCCCTATTTTATAACTTTTTTCCTTATTTTTCTATAATATTTTAATATTTACCTGTACAATCTAAACTTAGACTCTTTTGGCCTTTACTCTTCAACTGTCTTAAATTTATATGAGGTAGCGCAGTAAGTAAATTTTTAATAAAAAACTTTTGTATTAAAAAATGCAAAAATACATACTCCTCCAAAACTATATGCACTTAAATATTCATATAGTAAAATAATCAATACAAGCGTGCCCTATACAGCATATTTCCTTAACGGGCTTGATATTGTATTCATCATAAAATTGGTGTGGCCTTAATATCTCACTTAGCTCTTTAATATTTTGATGTTAACAATATGGTGTTAAAATATCCCTACTTTATCGCTATACCTACATATAAGCCAAGAATTCAATTACAGAACGATTTTCATCAATAGTAGACGAAAGCATGTCAAACAAAAAGAGACTCAATTATTTATTACTTTTTGTATAGATGTAATAAAAGATTATAGGAGAAATATATATGCTAAAAAAAATAAATAGATTTATGTTTGCTTTGCCTACCATTTCTTTTGTTTTTCTTATTTTATTAGGATCATTTTTATTCGTACTACCATTAGATCTATTCTTACCTGAAATACAAAAAAACCCAATAACAGAAGCACCTCTTATTCTTCAAGTTTTATTAGGGGTATTAGCGGCACCTATATATGAAACAGTAGTTTTTCAAGTATTTTTATTTTGGCTATTAAGTTTGATTCCTTACATTAAAAATCGCGATTACCTTATCATTTTAATAGCTTCAATTATATTTGGATTAAATCATCGATATGGAATCACTTATATAGTTGGTACAACGATAATTGGTCTTTTATATAACTATGCTTATTGGGTATATAAAAAAAAGAATGAAAAATATCAGGTTACAATGCCTGCTTTTGGGGTTGTTTTTTTGATTCACTTATTACATAATTCTATTGCTTTTATAGCATCAAATTTATAAATGTTTTAAAGGTAATATAGATTAATGAATTATGTTTGTACTTGTTAAAGCTAAGAGACACGAAATAAAAATTAAAAAGAGGCTAATTCACTAATACTTCTAAATAGTCTTGTTTCAGTTTGTTTATTTGAAGAATAAAAAGAGAGGGACCTGTCAGATAGACAGTATTTTCAAAACACAGCTAAGCCACCTGAGTCTATATTTGTATGGACTCAGGTTATTTAATTTCTCTTGAAATCTTTGATGATTATAACATTGTATATATTTGCGGACTTAAGATAGATGAAGAAGTCTTTTTTATGTGCATTATCCTAAAAGTTTTACTTTCGCAACATACTTTCCTTCATTTTTCTAACATCCCATCCTCTTCTTGCAATCGTTTAGTCTTAGTACCCGAACCTTTAGGTTTCATTCTACCTAAACATAACTCTTTTGCTTTCCCACGTTCTGCTTCTAGTTTTTTAGTACCTAAATTTTCGAATCATTTCATTTAACGTCTTACAATTGGATAATACATGTCTATTTCTTTCTTAACAGTTTTATATCTTCTTTTAAGTATAAACCCACTTCCTTTTCCTTTCATTTTGTATAGCAAGTAATTCTAATTTACCCCATAGAAAAATCCCCTCCATAATAAATAGGTTAATGTGTTTTCTTTATCCTATCTACTATGAGGGGAGAATAGCATACTAAAGATAGCTTCTTTTTTTGTAAAAGAACTAAGATTCTAGTGTCGTAATTAATTGCTGACGTTCTTTATCCCTAAAAATCTTAATTTCATGTTTAAATTCATAATTTCCTTCTTCAAATCTAACCCATTCCTTACTTGTCCAATATACAACATCTACATTTGCATCTAAAATTTCAGAACATATGTCTACTAATTCTTCTTCGTAAAATGGTGCTTCTTTTGCTAGTTCAAAAGCTAGTACTTTTGGATCCTTACTTTTAATTTGAAGTTCCCTTGAAGTTTGCCCTAAATACTGCCATGGAGAATATAGGGATTGCACATGAACATTTCGAGTTTCTTTAAACTGTGATGGAGAATGTATTGTAGCAGCAAATGTAGGTTTGCTCACTCCTATTGTTGTACCTAAAGCAATAGAACTAATAATAAGTTTTTTAATCATTTTTTCAGCCCCTTTTATTATTTTGGATATGCTTCATTTTTATACTACGTTCATGTTCGTGTAAATGAAGATGATTTGACATGATTCATCATTTTTTTCAAAAACTGAATATTAATTAATCGTTATAAATTTACCCAAAACAAAAAAAGTTTCCTTATGGAAACTTTTTTGTTTTGGGTATACATTATATGTATAAAAATTAGTTTTGAAAATATTTACTTATTTGTTGATAAAATTGTATATGGATATTTTCCCTACTATTTATCTACACACATCTCATGCAAAGCCTCACTACAACATAAACAAATTCATCTTATGACCACGTTTCTTCTTACGAAATTAAGTGATTGTTTCAATAGCTGGTTTGGGAATCATAGAATTACTTTCTTTCTTAGCCCTATTATTCTGTTCTTTTGCCTAAAATTCCAATATCCCCATTACTTCTTTTGTAAATAGTTTAAAATCCGTTAAATGTTTTTCAATAATTTGACGAACAATATCTAAATTTACACTTTGATAATCATGAACAGCAATATTACGAAATCCAACCATCGCCTTTAACTTATTTGCTAGATCAGCGCTAAGTAATCCTGCTGTAACCAATAAATCAAAGGCCTCTCGACTAGATTGGGGTAGTCCTAATTTTTTCCCTGCAACAATATGCATTGCTAAATCAATACTCGCTTCACAAGCTCTTTGTATATTCAATATTATTGAATCTTGTTTTGTAAAGTCCTCTAAATTTTCAGGGTCATTTCCATACACATCTTGGATTCTTTTTATACAACGCTCTATTGTAGAAATTTTATTTAAAATAACCTCATTCTTCATATATAGAACCTCTTTTCTTTATATCATCAAATACTACCTGTCGTTCTTCATTCAATTTTGAATACATTTTTAAGGTTTTCATTTCAAAAATAACCTTACGCTTTTCATCCGAACAAAATATTGTCTTTCCTGTATGTATAATCTGAGCTTGAAAAACTGTAGAAGCTTCGGATAAATCAACTAAATCAACATCTCTATGAACAATGTTAGCTAACTCCTGTGCTAATAAAAAACGTTCATAGTTCCCTAATGTTGTGTCACTTACATAAGCTATATCAATATCACTATCTTCTCGTTCTCTGTTCTCAGCCGTTGATCCAAACACAATTATCCAATAGGGATTCACCGTCTCTTGTAATTTTTCTATAATAGCTGTTATCATGCTTTGAAAAATCATCTAATTAATCCCCCTTATTATACTTGAATTTTATTATATCATAACCATTCCGAAATCCATTAAGCTACAACAAATACATAAACAAATTTAAAGCTTCTTAGTACTTAAAACACCTCAAAATTGCGTGATTATCCCTGTAAAAGCAAAAGACTGACAGCAATTGTCAGTCTTTTCCCTTTGAAACTCTAAAAAATAGGAGCTATATTTCTCTAATAACGGCATCTTTTATATGTTAATTCACCTTTAATTTTTCTTTTACTTTTGTAGGGAGTTCGTCTTTTTTAACTTCTTCCCAAGATTTCACACCTTTTTCCTCAGTGTAATATATAAGTAAAAATGCTTCTTTACGAAGATTTTTTAATGCTGTAAACTCCAGTTCCTTTTCCTTACCGTCCTTATCAAATCCAGATAATTTATATTGGTAAGTCGTATCACCATTAACATTTTTCTCCTTTAATTGTTCGCCATCCTTAGTAATTTGAACATAATATTTATCTGTACCAAGTCGGTTTAAGTTACAACCCGATAAAAACAAAGTAAATATCACAAAAACACTAAACATAAGCATTATTCGTTTCATATTATTCACCTCATATTTCTTCTCAAAAAAATTATATCCCAATCTTCTTACTGCCAAAATCCATTAACATTACGCTAACATTACATTTTTGTAAGATAGTCACTATATATTCAAACTAAGCACCCGATGGACTTCAAACCTTAGGATAAACTGTATATTTTCAGATAACAACTATACTATGTAACATGAACGACTACATATATAATAATATGAAAGCATCATTTAATTATTTGCAGCATGAGGGAAGCAAGAAACTCATGATTTACTATATATTTATCATTTTGGAATAAACATATTTAGCAGCAGATGATACAAAGAAATTCTATTAAAAATATGGCGAAAAATTTCAAGATTCAGAGGCCAATAATCCCCAAATTGTTCGTGGGTGTCCTTTACTTAATGGTGCAATTGAAAGTACAGATGTTTTTCCTGAATTACATGCTGCAGCTGCAAAAGGATATGATAATACAGTAGTACTAAAGGAATCTCTTATTAAAGAAGGAATCGAAAAAAAGAAATTAAAGATTATATAGATGTTATGTCACTTGCTTCTTTCCTTTCTTCTTCCATGGAAGGGGCTATTATGGCTAGTCGAGTATCAAAAAATAATATACACCATCATTATTTTATAGAACAAGTAAGACATCTCCTTAATTCATATGCCAATTAAACCTTCTTAAAACACGGCTTGTATATAAAAACAAAAAGACACTTTGAGGTGTCTTTTTTCAATATGTCCATTGTAATAATTGATTTGTTAAAGCAAATAAAATATCCGATAACAAAAAATGAAGGCTTTAGAGCCTTCTTTATTATAAAAGTTTCCCTCTTGATTAATGCAATGATTCCTTTTGATCCTCATTCTCTTCTTCAATTAGTAACTCGATGTATGAGGAGGTATCATCGCTCATTAGACCGTTAACCAGTCCGTGTCTACAAGCTTTTTTTCCGATGGAGCAAGAAAATGAACAATAAATTTAGCAGACTCTGCTGTAATCCTTAACAAGAAAACATTTTCTAAAATAATCATTTTCCCTACTTGTATGGTCAACTAACAGCAGAAAATTATTTTGTCCTGACAATTTATATGTGAGAATTAATCGTAGAACTTTTTGTTTAAATATCCAAATATTAGTTGTAGCTTGTTGTACTTCTGAGTTAAATCTTTTTATTTGTACAATATGCTCAAATAATTAATAAAATTTATCTATTAAACTAGCAAAATATCCCTATATCCAAATCCCATTCGAAGAAAAAAGAGTGCTCCCTCATGATTCTATCCCAAAAACAAATTCCATCTACTGATTGCTCGACAAGAATTACATACTTACCAACCATAACAGGATGTAATAAAGTTTCATTCCTATTCATTCTTAATCTTCCCAGTATACAATACGCTAATTCCATTCTATGAATATATATAAAAATACCATTCATCAAAGTTTATTATGGCTATAAAAATAAGATTATTTATCAGTTCAAATTAGCAGACTACCTACAATCTCTCACTTAAACACAGGATCAACTACTATTTTAAGGGCTAATAACCCCTTAATAACTTCTCACTATAGAGATATTTGAACCCTAGTAAAATTCCGCATCATTAAAAATAAATTACCACTTTGTCTATTTCGATTAGTAATTTTCAACATACCCTATCTTGAGAAGTAGCAAAGAGGTATTTTTTTAACCCTTTTCTACTTTTTTAATTTATTTGAGGAGGAAGATATAAATGCCAGAACGTCATGAAGATGAAATCCGTGAATTGTTACACGCATTTCAATTAGTAGGTGCAAGAGTGGTATTATTTTTACCATCGTTTCATGTAGAAGGTCTTATCACTCGAATTGGAGAAAACTTTGTTACTCTTCGTCGTGGTAACGGCGAAGGTGTCGAAGTAGAAAGTAATGCTAATGGGGGAGACCTTGAAAATCCAAACCAAATTAGTGTTAAAATTAGTTCAATTTTATCAGTTAGTGATGACCAAGGGGAATAATCAATAAGACCCAAAAATGCAATGGGATTATAAATACCCATTGCATTTTTTAAATTTCATTTTACAGAACCTTAATTGGTATGAATTACCCTGAAATATTACTTATATGGAAAGTAATTTTGATTTCTTTATTATTCTTTTTATTATCACTCCTTCATACAAACTGTTTATTTTATAATACAACTCTCTTTAGAGAGTATTTAGATATGTCAGTTTTGTTTAAATCAAAAAATATTAAACAGCTTAAAATGAATCTAAAACAAGATTATTTACCATTTAAAATTAGCAGAATGTCTATAATCTCTCACTTAAACACAAGATCAACTACTATTTTAAGGGCTAATAACCTCTTAATAACTTCTCACTATAGAGATATTTGAACCCTAGTAAAATTCCACATTATTAAAAATAAATTACCACTTTGTCTATTTCGATTAGTAATTTTCAACATATCCTATCTTGAGAAGTAGCAAAGAGGTATTTTTTTAACCCTTTTCTACTTTTTAATTTATTTGAGGAGGAAGATATAAATGCCAGAACGTCATGAAGATGAAATCCGTGAATTGTTACACGCATTTCAATTAGTAGGTGCAAGAGTGGTATTATTTTTACCATCGTTTCATGTAGAAGGTCTTATCACTCGAATTGGAGAAAACTTTGTTACTCTTCGTCGTGGGAACGGCGAAGGTGTCGAAGTAGAAAGTAATGCTACTGGGGGAGACCTTGAAAATCCAAACCAAATTAGTGTTAAAATTAGTTCAATTTTATCAGTTAGTGATGACCAAGGGGAATAATCAATAAAACCCAAAAATGCAATGGGTTGTAAATACCCATTGCATTTTTTAAAATTTCATTTTACAAAACCTTAATTGATATAAATTAGCCTAAAATATCACTTATATAGAAAATAATTTTGGCTTGTTTATTATTTTTTTATTAGCACTCTTTTACATAATCTGTTTACTATATAGTACAACTCTTTTTAGGAGGTGTTTAGATGTGTCAGTTTTGCTCAAATCAAAAAAATATTAAACGGCCTAAGTTTAAATTGTTTAATATAGATCCTATCCCTTTTTATACTCCACCACGCTCACAACAAAATAATTCAGTTTCATTAGAACCAACAGATACTCCACCACGTTCACAACAAAATACTTCAGTTTCATCAGAACCAACAGATACTTCACCACGTTTACAACAAAATACCTCAGTTTCATCAGAACCAACAGATACTTCACCACGTTTACAACAAAATACCTCAGTTTCAT
>NZ_JAKUEU010000109.1:0-13622 GCF_022663075.1 Bacillus cereus group sp. BfR-BA-01441 | reverse complement strand
AATCATTTTTCCAGGACATTTATTTCTACCTCCTTTCAATAGTGTTCATATTATTCTATGTTTTAATAAAAAAATGGCTTGTTTATTAACCTACTATTTTATCTTTATATGATAGAGTGTCTTCTACTCGATATAGAATTCATACAAACTATGCTAATTTTTAAGAGAAAGTGGAGAGAACTACTACTAGTTATGGTATTTTTCAATAAACACTTGTTGAAGAAAATGTTCTGATTACAAATAATATCTTATTTTCGAGTACGCTTTTTAAATGTATATTTCACAATGAAAAATGGGAAATCCACAAATAAAGTCTATGTATATGTGAGTTAATGGGGAAATCTAGTGTGTTTTTAAGGGGCGTCTTATTTAAAAGAAAAAAGGTTTGTTTTAGAAAGTGGTGTCTAAACATTAAATGGAGTAGGACTAAATTCACGGCCGCTCATTAAAAAGCTTTTAATTAGGAGAAGTCTGTTTTTATAATGAATAATGAAAAGAAAGTTTGGTACAATTGTTTGTTTTTTTCTTTTTATGTGTTTGCCTCGTACCCTTTTAAGCTAGTGGACATACTTTACTAATAGAAAGGATTAGGGGGTGAGGTATTGGGTTCTCGATTTAATAATTGTAAAAAGAAGTGTACATGTAAACAAGATGATTGTTGGGAAGTATTCGAAGAGTGTAAAAAAGAACAGCATGAGAAATGTGATAATTCTTGTGTACAAGGAATTAGAGATGAACTTAAGAAATTAATTAATCGAACAGTTCAAATTAATACAGAGGGACGTACTTATGTAGGTACTGTTTCGTCTGTAAGTTGTGATGTAGTTAGGCTTGCGGCTATTCCTGGATCGGTTGGAGTAAGTATTTCCATTTGCAAAATTGAAGCAATTTTCCCACCGGTTACAACGGTTACTGCTGACTTTGATTTTAATGGTATTGATGTAGCAAACAAAGCATAATTATGCTGCTTTTTTGTAAAGCCATTCACATGAATGGCTTTATTTTAATTTTATATAAAAGGAGAATATATTCTTTATATAGAAATAAGTTTGAGGTTATAAAGCATGATGTACGAAAGGAGCAAGGAAGTGATTAAACTAGAAAGCTTTAAGAAATCTGATTTTAAACAATTAATAAATTGGATTAATTCCGAAGAATTTCTAATACAATGGTCAGGAAATGCATTCACATTTCCTTTAGACGAACAGCAATTAGAGAAGTATATAGAAAGTGCAAATACACTCGCTTTCAAAGTGGTAGATGAAGAGACTTCAGACGTTATTGGACATATTTCGCTTGGGCAAATAGATAATATTAATAAGTCCGCTAGAATTGGAAAAGTATTAGTTGGTAATACGAAGATGAGAGGACGTTCTATAGGAAAACATATGATGAAAGCAGTACTTCATATTGCTTTTGACGAATTAAAACTACATAGAGTAACTCTTGGTGTGTATGATTTTAATACATCGGCCATTTCATGTTACGAAAAAATAGGGTTTGTAAAAGAAGGCTTATTAAGAGAGTCAAAAAGAGTAGGAGAAACGTATTGGAATTTATGGGAAATGAGTATGTTAGAATATGAATGGAAGAAGTAGCAACGATAGTAATTTATAATTATATTATGTTAATAAAGGGGTTTGGTGGGTATAGTGGATAATAAAACAAAAATAATTTCAATTGCAGCTGTTTCGGGAGGAGGTAAAACTACAATTACAGAAAGATTAAAGCATAAGTTTAAAAACTCAAAAGCTCTATATTTTGATAGTTATACATTTGATAACTCTCCTGCTGATATTTGTAAATGGATTGATGATGGGGCGAATTACGACGAGTGGGTATTAACACCATTAATTCATGATATTGAGCAACTTATACAAAATAATACCTTAGACTATATTATTGTAGATTATCCTTTTGCATACTTAAATAGTGAGATGCGAAAATTCATTGATGTAACTATATTTATTGATACGCCTTTAGATATTGCGATGGCTAGAAGGATTTTGCGAGATTTTAAGGAAGGTACAATAGATGAAATACATAATGATTTGGAACATTACATGACATATGCGAGAAAAGCTTATTTAGAGGCAATTCATACTGTTAAGCCGAATTCAGATATCATATTGGATGGTTCTTTATCTGTAAGTGAAATAATTAATCACGCTGTAGAGGAACTTGGCCGAAGAGAAGTGATTGTCAATGGTTAAATGTATAACAGATGCTGTTAGGTGGATAATTGGAGTAAGAGAGAGATAAATGTGTACACTTTATTTCAATATAATTGGCAAGTAAGAGATGATTGGTTTAAGTGGTGTGAACAACTTTCAGAGGAAGATTTACTTTGCAAACTGGGGGTATGTTAGAAACATTATTTCATATTGTAGATGTAGAGTATAGTTGGATTAGTGCTCTTCAAGGATAAGAAGATAGAGAACCGCAATTTAAAGATTATCAATCGATTCAAAAAGTGAAAGCGTTATCTGATTTATATAAACGAGAACTTGAAGTTTTTTTTGCAGTCACGATCATCTAGCCTAGAATGCTAGCACACTTAAAATAAGCCGTATAAAAAGTTAATCATTGTGTGCTTTGATTATATAACGTCGGCGAAATAAATAGTGTGAGGGACAGCTATTCTAACAAGTATTTTATGTAACGTTCGTATATTTAAATTTTCTTGTAATTAATCAAATTCTAATTTTTTAGAAACGGATAATGAGGTATGGGTGGAGCTCTTTTTTATTGAATAAAATGGGTTAATTTTTCGGATTTTCATTACAATATAAAAAATAAAATTTAAATTTTGTTTGTTTTTAAGAAAAGGTGAGAAGAAAATAAAAAAAGAGGGCTAATGCCCTCTTTTTTTATTAATTTGGTAATTAATCACAGATTGGTATCCCAAGCACTCTTAGAGCTAATGCTACTTGAAGGGAAATCTCTAATCTAGCAATTTCAATACCAGCTACTGAAAGAACTAAAAAAGGTTGTCCGTTTACAAATACAACGCAACTATCCATAGTTAAGCCTCCTTTCTAGTAATCTACTATAGTATATGAGTAGAACTTTAAAGTGTAATAGTTCAATTGTTGGATTTAATAGAATTAATAGATTAACCCATTTAAACTAAACAAACGAACACAACGAAAGGAAACAGAGATGGATGTATGCCTCAAAAAACATAGGTTTTAAGACATGTAATGGGATATTAAATTTATCATATTGGTCAGCTATCTATATGGGCGAGAGAGTTAAACTTGCAACCAGTTTCAGCAAATTTGCTTGGAAGAGGATGATAGAATTAAAAACCGACTTGCATCTCAAGCGCAAGTCGGTTCTATATATAAGAAGATTTCTTAATTGAAATCCTCGGATTTTTTCTGACGTATATGTAAAAACATTAAGGTGGTAATGATTAAAAAAATCATTATAGTTTGTATAATTAAATTTTTAAACTGAAGCAATATTGTCCAAGATGTAAGGGCGTCTTTAAAAGCTTGGAGTGCAGAGTACGAGGAAGGATCAAAACCATACTGTAGCAACTTTTTTGTTTCAATAAATGAAATGTTTTCTTCATCTGCATCTAATATTACTGAAATTAGTCTAGTATCTCCAAGTTTTGCTGTACTGACAAAACTATAATTACCGTTAGTTGAAAAACTAGTTTGTAAGCCATCAACACCTTGAAGTTTAATGTTTTCATTAAGGGAATATATCATTTTATTCGTATTGAAAACCTGGGAATCTTTGAAGGTAAATTGGTAAGAGGTTAGTTTCGTAATATTCAATACATCTGGAAAATCTTTTACTAATCGTGCTGCTAGTTTAGCTGCGTCTATCGCTGTTGTAGTTGATTGTTTATTTGTATTATTATTAATTCCAGTAGAGTTTAGAAATGGAGATGGTTGTAATAACTTTAGTTCTTTTGCTTTTTTATTCATTAATACTGTAAAGTTATCTTCATTTCCAGCAATGTGTTCTGCTAGAGCGAGTGCAGAACGATTATTCCCTGCCAGTAGCAATGCATGAAGTAAATCACGAACCGTTGTTTTATCATTCGATGTTACTTGTATAGGGCTTGTTTTTACTCGGAAAACTTCGTTACTTATTTGTACGAAGTCATCTAACTGTATCTTTTTATCATTTAGTTGCTCCAATACGATATATTCTGTCATTAATTTAGATAAAGTAGCTGATTGTACTGGTGTTTCTTCATTTTTTTTATAAACAATTTCACCTGAATTAGCATTTATTAAAATAGCTGATTTAGCTTGAATAATCGGACCATTTACATAAAGATAAAAATATAAAACGATAAGTGCAGTAATAAAAAAAGATAATAATAAAATAGCGAATTTCTTTAAGAATTGCATAAGCGATCCTCCTATTATGACATCAATAATAGTATTGTAAAAAGGAATGCTTAATTAGGAAGAAAGAAAAGGTAAAGAATTTCTAAAGAATTATAAAGGATTATTAAATTTAGGGTAATTATGGAAAAAGTTCAATTTCTTATATGGTAAGAAATTGAACTTTTTATTTGTAACATTAACATTTGTATGGGAGTAGTTTTACAGTGAATGTTGTTTTTTCGTCATCACTATATACTTCAATTGTTCCTTTATGCAATTCGACTATACTTTTTGCAATTGCTAATCCAAGTCCAGATCCACCAGTGTTTGTAGAGCGAGATTTCTCAACGCGATAAAAACGTTCAAAAATATGAGGTAAATCCGTACTAGGAATAGGTTGTCCGTAATTTGTTATATCAATTGTAATCATATTATTACTTTCATAAGCAGTAAGGTCAATATAGCGACCTTCGCTTCCATAAGCGATAGCGTTTATAATAAGATTTTCAAACACACGCACTAATTTGTCACCATCAGCTAATACCATGAGCTTTTGAGACGGGAAAGAAGGCCGACATTCTATATTAGCTTCTTGAACCTGTATGCGGAATTGAACAGTTAATTGTCCAAGTAACTCTACAATATCAATAGGAACAGAATACAAGCTTAATTCTTTATTTTGAACACGTGTATATTCGAACAAGTCATTCATTAATGCATTAAGACGAGTTACTTTATCGTAAATGACTTGAATATAGTATCGCAATTCCACTTCATCTCTATAATTATCATGATGGATTAAATTTACGTATCCAACTATAGAAGTAAGGGGAGTGCGTAAGTCATGTGATACATTTGTAATAAGTTCACTTTTTGCTTGTTCCGCTTGTCTTTCTTCATCAATTGAGACTTTTAATTGTTCAACAATTTCATTGACCCCGATTGCTAATTCTTCTAGATAATTATGATTTACAATAGAAACTTTATGATTGAAGTTTCCATTTGCAATATAACGAATTTCTTCTATCATTTTTTTTATACAAGTTTCATAATAAAGTTTTTTCTCGTGACGATAAAAAATGTAAAGATAGGATGAAAAAATAGAAAATAAAAACAAATAAGATACAATCATCATCCATAAAGACTCTTTAATCCCTTTATACTTTTCATAACCAAAAATTCGAATGAATTCTTTACCGAGTTCGGTTAGAGTAAGTGAACTTTCAATTACACTCGTAACGAGGCGATAAATAATTAGTTCAGTAATAGGAGTGAGTGTGATAGCTAATAAAAGCCAAAAAATAAGTTTCCATTTAGGAATATCTTTTAATATATCAAATGCTTCATTTCTCAATTTTATAGCCAACTCCCCAAACAGTATGAATAAATTTTTCTCCATTTATTACTGTTTCAAGTTTATCTCGTAAGTTGCTAATATGGACCATTACCGTCTTATTTGAACCATAACCATCTTCATTCCAAACGCGTTCGAAAATTTCTTCTGAACTAAATACTCTTCCTGTATTACTCGCAAGTAAATATAAAATATCGAATTCAATAGAGGTTAGTTTAATGTACTCTCCATTTACTTTAACTGTATGATTATGTTTGTGTATTTCAACAGAGCGAATACGAATAATACCATCTTCATTCTTTTGCGAAGTAGCATTTTGGAAAGAGGATCTTCGTAATAAAGCTTTCACTCTAGCTACTAATTCTAATGGATTGAATGGTTTGATCATATAATCATCAGCACCTGTCATAAGGCCTAATATTTTATCCATATCTTCTGCTTTTGCACTAAGCATTAGAATTGGTACAGTATTATTTTCACGCACTTCCTGACAAACTTCTAATCCGTTTCGTTTTGGCATCATAATATCCAAAATCATAAGGTCAACTTCATATGTAGAAACCTTTTGCAATGCTTCATCGCCATCATAAGCTTTATAAATGTTATAGCCTTCATTTCGCAAATAAACAGCAAGTAATTCAACAATTTCTTTATCATCATCAATAATTAATATATTTTTATTCATTGTGTAGTTCCTTTCCTTACAAATCATCAACATTACTATAATATCAAACATTTATGTACTTGTAGCGATGATTCTGTATAAAATTTCATGTAACGTATTAAAAAGGAGTAAAAAGATTAATAACGAATATAAAATAACAAGGATATTTAGATTCTACATTATAATGAAAGTTAGTTATAAGGGGGATTTTCTATGTTATGTAATGATATATATTCATTTACTCCAACTGGAAAAATAGACAATGATATTAAAGCTTTTCTACTAAAATATAATAAAGAGTTTACATATAAACATTCAATTCGTGTGGCAAATGAGGCAAAAAAGATTGCAGAAAAGTTTCACGTAGATAAAGAAAAAGCAGCAATTGCAGGATATTTACATGATATTAGTGGCATTTTTCCAAACGAGGAGCGGATTGCAGTTGCTGAAGAATTTGGTGTAGCAATAGTGGAAGCGGAAAGAAAGTTTCCTATGATTATTCATCAAAAATTATCGAGGGTAATCGCAAAAGAAATATTTAAAGTCGAAGATGAAGAGATTTTAAATGCAATTTGTTGCCATACAACGTTGCGTAAACATGCAACGAAGATGGATTTAGTATTATTTGTTGCAGATAAAATAGAATGGGATCAAAAAGGGACACCACCATATTTAATAGAAATAAAAAAAGAATTGGGAAAATCTTTGGAAAAAGCAGCTTTTGTATATATTTCATATTTGTGGGAAAGGAAAGATACATTGAAAGTTATACATCCGTGGCTAGAAGAAGCATATTGGGATTTAAAAAGAATTGTACAGTAGAAAGGACAAGGAAATGCAATTAAAAGAATATATGAATCAAACATTTCCAGGAGTTACATTAGGACCCTACTTATATTCTCAGTGGGAAAATCATTTACATTTTGATTTCGGAAAAGATAAATATCAAATTGTAGAAGGAACCGACGATTTAAATATGGAATACTTTTCTCAACTTTGAAGACATATTTTCAAAAGAAGATGTAGTGTTTGTAGTGACAAATGTTTATAGATTTAAAAAGGAAAACATAAAAACTCCACAGAAAATAAATATATACAATAAATATATTAAGAAAAGAGATTTAAGATTTCATATAAGATAAGAAACATTACCGTTTTTATTTGAAGATGAAGAAGCAGATTTATCCCGCTATTTGCCGGGCAGTAAGACCCCCCACTGATTAAAGTTTCACTTTATATTGTACATATCAATTTTCTTTTAAATGTCTTGCGGAAGATATTAAATATGAACCGCTGATACAAGCTGCTAATCATGAGGATTTTTCTGATCTGTATCTTCGATTTGGACGAAAAAAAGAAATCTCTTATCCAGATGTATTTCTCATAAATGCAAAGAAAGATATTGTGATGTTTATGTATGATGATAGAGGATGTGAAGTAATTGCGAAGAATAAAGAAATAATACGAGATTCATATAAGAAATACAAAGAATGGATTCCAGATTATGAACGAGAAAGTATAGATAACTTATTTAAATGACAATAGGGGAAGTGAAGCGTGTAATGAAACGTATTGCAATTGTATCTGCATGGGAACCAGAACTGACGTATTTGCATCAACATTATCCGAGTGAACGTGTTGAAAAAAGAGCAGCTTGGGAATTTCATTTTCATACTATTAATGAGCTGGAAATTATATCAGTTGTTACTGGTGTCGGTAAAGTAAGCTGCGCTAGTTGTGTACAATTGTTAATTAGTGAGTTTCAGCCAGATGAGTTGTTTATGACAGGAATATGCGGAAGTTTATCAAACAAGGTGAAAAACGGTCATATTGTAGTGGCACTAAACGCAATACAACACGATGTTACTGCAGCTGGCTCAGGGGAAGATGTTTTTAATTTATATAACGGTAGAACAGCACCTATTGAAACAACAAAATCACTTGTAAGAAGAATAAAAAAAATACGATCATATGATCCAATACATTTCGGTACATTTTTATCCGGAGATCAACGTATTCGTAGTTCAGAAATGAGATATTTACTCCATACCGTATATGGAGCATTGGCAGTTGATCAAGAAGTAGCAGCTTTCGCCTATGTGTGTCAAATAAATAAAAAACCATTTCTCTGTTTAAAAGCTGCTTCAGATCAAGCAAATGATAAAACGAAAGAAGAACAAAAAATTTTTAAAATGCTAGCATGCGAAAGAGCATGTGAGCATTTAATTGCCTTTTTACGTGTTTATGAGATTAATGTAGTAAATAATAGATAGTTAGAGGGTTTTAACATAAGTAATTGGAGGCATAATTATATTATGATTCAATATAAAAGGTGTAGTGATGTAAATATTGATTTAGTATATGAAGCTTTTAAAGTTGGATTTTCAGATTACATTATTAAAATGGAAGTTTCAAAAGGGGATTTTATACAACGTTTTTTGGGACCAGAAGGTAATTTGCTAGAACATTCTTTTCTTGCTTTAGAAGAAGGCAAACCTGTTGGCGTAATACTAGGTGGTATAAAGGATTATGAAAGTATTAAGACTATGCGCTGTGGAACATTAGCGGTTCATCCTAATTACCGCGGTATTGGTGTGAGTCAAAAATTATTTGAACTGCATAAAGAAGAGGCGATTCAACATGGATGTAAGCAACTTTTTCTCGAAGTCATTGTAGGAAATGACCGAGCGATTCATTTTTATAATAAGTTGGGCTATGAAAAAGTGTACGATCTTTCTTATTATAATTTAAATGATTTGACTAAAATAATGAATAAAGATTGTAAGGATATTGAAGTAAAACAATTAGAATTTCCAACTTTTAAAGATGAAATTCAGAAATGGTTAAACTTCCATATAAATTGGCAAAATGATATTGATTATATCAAAAAAACAAATAATGTATTTTATGGTGCATATGTCGATAATAACTTAAAAGGCTCTCTATGTGTAAATAAACAAGGTAAAATTAGTTTTATTTTCGTAGACAAAGATTATAGAAATATTGGTGTTGGGATGAAATTATTAGAAGTAGCAAGAGAAGAATTACATTTATCAAGTTTATCAATTGGGTTTCCTAACAATAATTTACTGGAAGGTTTTCTTAAGAAATGTGGATTTGAAAAGAATTCTTTAGCGCAATATGAAATGTATTTATTACTCTAAGAGCGGAAAGATTTATTCTTTTCGCTTTTTATTTTGCTGTTATGTTGGTAAATGCTCCGCAACTATAATTTATAATGAGAGGGATTTTGTTTATCCTTAAGTTATTTTTTAAATTGTCAATTTCATGCTAATAATTTTCTTTGTATAATATTCTAATTTTATGTAGAATAGATACTATGGGAGGGGATGAAATGAATAATGGATTAAAGTTTAAGATTTTTGAATTGCATTGTCTCGTTCAAAAGACTTATTCTGATATTAAAATAGCGTGTGATATTGCTATTTATCAAGAAAACACTTCTAAATATTTAATTTCATTAGGATTTTTAAATAAATCATATATGACTTATATAGAAGCAAAAAGATTCTATCGCGAAAATGAAGAGCTTGTAAGTGTAGAATTTGATAATTTCTTTGATATGTATGATAAATTAGAAAACGAATTAAAACAAGTTATTTCAACTGAAGATAAAAATCCTTCATTGTTACATAGCAGACTTGATCAGTTTCAGCAGAAAGTTGAAAATATAAATGACCTAATAAAAGTATTGCAAAATGCTCGTTAATGAATGCTTTTTTCTGTTCGTATAGAAATTATGTATTAAAAACATTTTAGGGATATTACATATTGAAGAGGTGGCTTTTGTAGATTACAAAAGTCATCTTTTTATGTTAGGAATAGATTGTATACATTTTAGCAGTTTCATATAAATAATAGAAATTTATACGAGGTAAATATCATGGGAAATAAAAAAGAAATAGCTATAGTTGCATTAACAACAGGATTCGTTTTAACAAGTGTAACACCATATGGAGTAGGTCATGCAGAGGAACCTGGTCAAATGCAAGTTGAAATTCAAGAGGATTCGTTCCGTACAGGTGATCTGACACAACCATCAAAAAAGGCACCAGAGAATGTAGTGAAAGATGCACTTAAGGAAAATACGGAGCATGCTTTGTCTCCAAAACAAGTTAGTGCAGAAACAGGAGTAGATTACAAGGTTCTTCAAAAACGTGGTTCTTATGATGGAACTACACTTGTGCGCATGCAACAAATATATGAAGGAAAAGAAGTATATGGCCACCAGTTGACTGCTCACGTAGATAAAAAAGGTATTATTAAAAGCATTTCAGGAGCTAGCGCACAAAATTTAACACAAGAAGATTTAAAGAAACCTATTAATTTATCAAAAGAAGAAGCAAAACAATATATTTATAAAAAGTACGGAAACGATACTAAATTTATTTCTGAGCCAGAAGTTAAGGCAGTTATTTTTGTTGATGAAAATCATGGGCAGGCTAGCAATGCATATCAAGTTACATTTGCTGCTACAACACCAAATTATGTATCTGGAACTTATTTAGTGAATGCTCATAATGGTGAAATGTTAAAAGATATGGTACAAGAATCAAGTTTGAAAATAAGTGAAGAGTATGTTGAATCCGTTAAGGAAAATAAAACTAGCAATTTTACATCATTAACTGGAACAGGAAAAGATGATTTAGGCGTAACTCGTACATTTGGTATTTCTACACAGACCAGTGGGAATTATGCGCTTGCTGATTACACAAGAGGACAAGGAATTGAGACATATGATGTAAATTATAGAGATATTACAAATGAAGAAAGTTATTATCCTGGTATACTAGCAACTAGTGTTTCAACAACATTTAATGATCCAAAGGCGGTAAGCGCTCATTTCTTAGCAACAAAGGTATACGATTTTTATAAAGAAAAATATAAGCGTAATAGTTTTGATAATAAAGGAAAAAAAGTAGTTTCAGTTGTACATGCATGGGATTCTGGAGGAACAAATGATCCTGAAAATTGGGAGAATGCATTTAGTACTAATATTAATAACATTAGTATGCTTTTATATGGAGATCCCATGGTAAAAGCGTTCGATATAGCCGGTCATGAATTTACACACGCAGTTACATCAAGTGAATCTAACCTTGAATTTTCAGGAGAATCTGGGGCAATTAACGAGGCATTATCTGATATTATGGGAACGGCTATAGAGAAATACATAAATAATGGGGAATTTAACTGGACAATAGGAGAACAAACTGGATCGACTTTTCGTAATATGAAAAATCCAACTGCAATTAATTTTTCAGAAGGACTACCGTATCCGGATGATTATAGTAAATATAATGATTTAAATGGAGAGGATTATGGAGGCGTTCATTTTAACTCAAGTATTATTAATAAAGTTGCGTATTTAATGGCACAAGGTGGTACTCATAACGGTGTAAATGTAAATGGTATTGGTGAAGATAGAATGTTTGATATTTTCTATTATGCAAATACTGATGAATTAAATATGACTTCTAATTTCTCTGAATTGAAATTGGCATGCCTTAAAGTGGCAACTAATAAATATGGAGCGAACTCAATTGAAGTTCAAGCAGTCCAAAATGCTTTTGATGCGGCAAAAATTACAGGAACGGTGAAAGAGAACGAAAAAACAGCAGAAAACCAAGCTCCAGAGTTAACTGTACCGTTTACGATTACACTACGTGTAGGTGATACGTTTGATCCAATGAGAAATGTAAAAGCTGTTGATAAAGAAGATGGTGATTTAACAAATAAAGTAAAGCATAAAGGCGATGTAGATACTTCAAAACCAGGTACATACATTGTGGAATACATGGTTGTTGATTCTCAAGGGCGGAATGCAACGGCAACACAGACTGTAATTGTAGAGGGAAATGGAGAAACATCAGATTTAGAACCTAAATTAACAGTGCCTGTTGGAGCGACAATTCATGTAGGAGATTCATTTGTTCCAATGGCAGAAGTATTAGCTATCGATAAAGAAGACGGTGATCTCACTTCTAAAATCAAAGTTGATGGTGAAGTAGATACAACTAAAGCCGGTACTTACGTATTAACGTACACGGTTACAGATTCTAAAAGTCATGAAGTAACGGCGAAGCAAACTGTAACGGTCAAAGTTAGAGAAGAAGTTAAAAATGATAAACCAATACTAAAAGTACCTGCTACAACTTCAATTACTGAGGGTGATCAATTTGATCCATTGGTAGGGGTATCAGCTACGGATAAAGAGGACGGTGACCTTATTTCTAAAGTAGCGTATGAAGGAACTATAGATACAACTAAAGCTGGTACTTATGAAATAATATATAGTGTTAGAGATTCCGTGGGTAATGAGGTAAATGCAATACAAAAAGTATTAGTGAAAGATAAAGAAACTAGCAAAGCTAATGGCCTTGCTAATAAGGAAAATAAGAGTAATATCTCAAACAACAGTAATAGCGATAAAAAAGAATATACATATAAGGAGCTGCCAAAGACGGGTGTAAGTACAACTAACAGTGCAGCAATCGGCATATTGATGATTATTACAGGCACAGTACTCACTTTTGTTCGCAAATTTAGAAAGATACAAAAATAATAGTAGGGATCATTCGTTTGAAGAAAAGAGTTCATTATTCAAAAGAAATAAAGTAGAAAGTAAGTAAAACAAAATATGGATTTTTTACTTAATAAGATTTTAGTAGTTAAGCGGTGCATTTGGCTTCTATAAAAATTTGTAGTTGGATCATGTTCTGTCTACAAAACTACATTACATAAAAAAACACGTTACTATTCTCATTAAAATAAAAGAATAGTAACGTGTTTTTTGGTTTGGAAAAAGCATAAATCCTATAGTTCATGAATCTGGGAGTGCTTCTAATCTGCCATTGATGAGTTACTGAAAACATTTTGTTTTAATGGAAGTTTCACTCTAAATGACAACATGAGATTTCCGATATTTACCAGGTGTTTCATTGGTGAATTTTTTAAAAATTTTAGTGAAATAACTTTGATCGCTAAAATTAAGCGAAGCGCATATGTCTGATAAAGGATAGGTGGTGAAAGTTAATAATTTCTTTGCTTCTTCGATTCGTTCACGTTGAATGTACTCAATTAATGAAATACCGACTTCTTTTTTAAATAATATAGATAAATAATCTGAATTCACATTTGCAAATTTAGCAAGTTGTTTAACAGATATTGGATTGTAAATATTTTTAAAAATGTAGTTTTTGCAAATAGCAATAGTCTGTGAATGTTG
>NZ_JAKUEU010000108.1:0-13987 GCF_022663075.1 Bacillus cereus group sp. BfR-BA-01441 | reverse complement strand
GGTGAATAACAAAAAGACGTGCAATGAATGCACGTCTTTTTTTGTTATGTTTTGTCGAACAATCGATATATCCGAGAAATCGTTGATATATTGTAAGTTATGATAGATATATCGAAAAAATCGTTGATATATCCCGAGTTACGATAGATATAATTGAAAAATCGTTGATATATTACCCCGCATTAACGGGCAGTAAAACTCCCACCTTAAAATTCGCCTGGAGCAAAGAGGTTAGGTGGGAGATAAACTGCCCATAAATGCCCGATTGGTTCAACTAATAATCAGTGGGGATGCCCCCACTGATTAAAGTTTCACTTTATCGCTTCTCAATCGCCACAATAAATGGCGGGTTATTTTGTTGATTAATGAAGCCATATCGCAGTACGTGTGCTTGTTTTTGGTCTAGTTCTTCGGCAAATTTAAGTACAGCGTCGCGTTCTACTTGTCCTTCTGGATGTCCGTGGTAAATGACAAGGACGATGATACCTTCAGGCGCCATTACGTCTAATAATTGCTCAATCGCCGAGATTGTTGAGTTCGGTTTTGTGACGATATGCTTGTCTCCGCCTGGAAGGTAACCTAAGTTGAAAATTGCGCCTGTTACTTTTCCTTTTGCATCTTCTGGTAATATGGATAGAAGTGTATCGTGACTATCGTGAACTAAAACAGTACGTTCGAAAAGTTCTTTTTCTTTTAGACGAGTTGTTGAGCTTTCAATTGCCTCTTTTTGAATATCAAATCCAAATACTTTTCCGTTATCTCCAACGATTTCAGCTAGGAAGCAAGTGTCATGGCCGTTTCCTAAAGTTGCATCTACAGCGTAATCGCCTTCTTTTACTGCCGTTTGCAGAAGCGAGCGAGCAAACGGTAATACACGTTCTAATTTCATTTTTGTTTCTCCTCATTTGCATATTTTCCTTGCCAGCTTCCGCGGCGTACAAATTCTGCATCAATGGAATTTAATACTTCCCATTTATTTAAGCTCCACATTGGACCAATCATTAAATCAGGCGGACCGTCACCTGTGATGCGGTGCACAATTACGTCTTCTGGAATCATTTCAAGTTGGTCAACAACGAGACTTACGTAATCCTCAAGAGAAAGGAACTCGAGTTGTCCTTTTTCATATTGCTTCACCATTGGCGTTCCTTTTAATAAGTGAAGTAAGTGGATTTTAATTCCTTGTACATCAAGCTTCGCTACTTCACGAGCTGTTTCCATCATCATGTCGTAATCTTCAAGTGGAAGGCCGTTAATAATATGAGAACAAACTTTAATGCCGTGCTTACGTAATTTATTTACACCTTCAACGTAAGAAGGATAATCGTGAGCACGATTAATAAGATTTGCAGTACGTTCATGGACGGTTTGTAGTCCGAGTTCAACCCAAAGGTAAGTGCGTTTATTTAAGTCCGCTAAATATTCAACAACATCGTCCGGTAAACAATCTGGACGAGTCGCAATAGAAAGACCGACAACGTCTTTTTCTGCTAGAAGCGGTTCGAATTTTTCTTTTAACACTTCAAGTGGTGCATGTGTATTTGTGTACGCCTGGAAATAAGCGATACATTTTCCGTCTTTCCACTTTGAGCGCATTTTTTCTTTCATTTCATGATATTGCGTTATAACATCATCGCGGCGATCGCCAGCGAAGTCACCAGATCCAGCAGCACTGCAAAATGTACAACCGCCATAAGCAACTGTACCGTCACGGTTCGGGCAATCAAAGCCAGCATCTAATGAAACTTTAAAGATTTTTTCACCAAATTCATTTCGTAAATGATAATTCCATGTATGATAACGTTTATTGTCGTTTGTATATGGAAAAGGGTTTTGAACCTTCATTACTTTCCCTCCTAAGCCGAGTCAAAATGAAACAAAATCCATTATAACATACTCATAAGGTTCAGATGGAAGGGACACACTAAAGGGGAATTGAAGCAAGGAGGGACAATTATGGCAGAGCGTCAATCACTTGAATCGTATATTACACAAGCGGAACAAGCGGTGGAATATGCGAAAGAACAATTAGACCAAGGTATGAGACAAGAGCATTATAATACGATGGAGTATTCGGATGCGCAGTTACAATTAGAACAAGCGTATAACGATTTACAAACGATGCAACAACATGCAAATGATGAGCAACGTGAGCAATTAAATAGAGCACGTATGGCAATTCGCCAATTGCAACATCAAATGATTATTACACCGCACTAATAAGGAGTGAATGTAATGGCGAAACGTTCAGATCAAAATAACCCAGAACAAAAAACGCAAAATGGACATAACGCTGAGTTTTCGAATGAACTTGATCCGATTGTTCAAGTAAAACAGCGTAATAGTAAAAAAGGACAACCTCAAAAATCGAAACAATCAGAGTAGACCAGGTCGCAATATGACCTGGTTTTATTTTGCTATATGACAATAATGTAAGATTCCTGTAAGGTTTGTCGATAGTTGTGAGCAGCTTTCTCCAGTAGAGTAAGAAAGGATTAAGTTTTATACAAGGAGTTGCTTTATGGGGAACAATATTATAAACAAGCGAATTGATGAGTTAGATTACATTCGTGGCTTTGCACTACTAGGGATTATTTTAGTAAATATTTTAGCACTACTTAATATTAAAACTCCAGATCCTAATACAGTAGATGCTAGCTATCAAAGGTTTCTATACTTATTTGTAGAAGGTCGTTTCTTCTCGATTTTCTCATTCTTATTTGGAGTGGGATTCTATATCTTCATTACAAGAGCGATTGCGAAAGGGAAAAATGGATATGTTCTATTTTTCCGCCGCGTAGTTGCATTATTTATTTTTGGTTTGATTCATTACATGTTTCAGCCTGGAGAAGCGTTAACGTTATATGCAATTTGCGGATTAATCGTTTTACCGTTTTATAAAGCGAAAAAACAAGTGAACTTAGTAATTGGTCTTATTTTGACAATAGCCTTTAGTGTAATGGGTGTTAAAGAACTATTACCACTTGGTTTAATTTTATTAGGTCTTGCTGCAGGACAATATCGTGTATTTGAAAATCTTTCGCAAAATATAAAGAAAGTCGCTATTTTTACAGGCATTATGTTTGTTTTAAGTGTCATAGCTGTATGGTATCAATATGGACACGTGCCTGCTGGCCCATTTGTAAATATGATATTGATGAATGAAGACGGAACAATGGATGCTGCAAGCCAGTTTCTAAAAATTGGTATTACTGTTGGACCAATTATTTCAGCTTTCTATGTAGGAGCATTAATTTTATTACTTCAGTTAAAACCAGTTCAAACATTATTAGCACCATTGAAATACTACGGTCGTATGGCTTTAACAAATTATATTGGACAAACTGCAATGATTTTAATTGCAGGCAGTGTATTTAACTTTGCAGAAAACTTAACTTACATGCAGACTTTATATGTATGTATTGCAATTTATGCAATTCAAATTGTATTTAGCGTAATTTGGATGAAAATCTTTAAAATGGGTCCATTAGAATGGATTTGGCGTGTTATTACGTACTGGACGGTAACACCTTTAAAGAAATAGAGAGAGAAGTGGGCTGTTCCTTTTGTGGAGCAGCCTATTTTTATTTTCAGCTTTTGTAGTTGCGCCGATATATTTGAAAAATCGCCGATATAATTTCATTTACCGATTCGATATGTCACTAATATTCAAAGTAGTAAAAGCCAAACTTACACGCCCACCTTCTTTATATTACAAAAGTGTAAGGTAAATGTAATGTTAACAAATAGCAGTTCACCTCCAAAAGGCGCAAAATAGGTAATGGAAAAACAAGCGTAGGAGGATATATATGACGAAACCAGTTGTAGACGTGAAAAACGTTCAAAAAGTGTACGGTAAAAAAGGTGAGAACCAATCACACGCGTTAAAAGGTGTGTCATTCTCAATTCAAGAGGGTGAGTTTGTTGGAATTATGGGACCATCTGGTTCTGGTAAAACGACATTATTAAATGTAATTTCAACATTAGATAAAGCAACGGGCGGCGTTGTTGAAATTGCGGGTACGGATATTACAAAAATGAAGCAAGGTGAGCTTTCTGATTTCCGTTCACAAAAATTAGGATTCATCTTCCAAGATTTTAATTTGTTAGAAAACTTATCTATTTATGAAAACATTGCACTTCCACTTTCCTTGCAAGGTGTTCCATCACGTAACATTGGACCAAAAGTCGAGAAAGTAGCGGATATGTTAGGGATTACAGAAATACTTCAAAAGTACCCATCTGAAGTATCTGGTGGGCAAAAGCAACGTTCGGCAGCAGCGCGTGCTTTAGTGCATGAGCCGGCAATTATTTTAGGGGACGAGCCAACAGGAGCGCTTGATTCTAAAAATGCAACGAGTTTACTTGATGCGATGACAAACTTAAATAAAGATCAAGGCGTATCTATTATGATGGTTACACATGATCCGTACAGTGCAAGTTACTGTCAGCGTATTTTATTCATTCAAGATGGTGAGCTATATAAAGAAATTCACCGCGGCGGTACACGTGAAGAGTTTTATAAAGAAATTTTAGATGTGCTTGCGGACTTAGGCACACAAAAAGCGTAAGAAGGGAGGTTCTAGAGCATGTTATTTAAACTTTCCATGTCAGGGCTAAAAAGTAAGCTGAAAGATTATATCGTCTTACTTGTTGGTCTTGTCATGTCCATTTCAATTTTTTATATGTTTCAAACATTAGCGTTAAACGAGGCCTTCCTTAAGGAAAATTCTACTATTGGTCAAATTGGATTTGTATTCCAAGCAGGTTCATTTTTACTAGCTATTATAACGTTCTTCTATATTTTGTATGCGAACTCTTTCTTACTATCTCTTCGTCAAAAAGAGTTTGGTATGTATATGATGTTAGGAGCAAAAAAGCATAAAGTTACATTACTTATGTTTATTGAGACAATTGTATTAGGCGCCGCGTCTCTTGCAATTGGAATTGCAGTTGGTGTAGGACTTGCAGAAGGTATCGGTCAATTATTAATGAAACAATTAGAATTTGCTGGTGAAGGCTATAAAGCATTTTATCTGCCATCTATGACTGTTACGTGCATCTTCTTCTTTGCACTATTTGTATTATCGGCAATTATGAACAGTATTAAATTATCACGTATTTCTGTCCTGCAACTTGTACATGCAGACGCACAAACAGAACGTGTTGCAGTAAAAGGAAAAATGACAGGTGTAGTTGCATTCCTTGCGGTTATTTTATTAGGAATGGGCTATGCATCAATGATTTACATGGAAAAACTAAGAGAAATGGGAATCATTATTGCATTAATTACAACGACAGCTGGTACTTACATGCTGTTTGGATCACTTCTCCCGGTCTTTATTAAAAAGTTAAAGAGTAATAAAAAGCGTAGTGAAAAAGGACTTAACGCTTTTACATTTGCACAATTAAATTTCCGTATTAATAGTTTAACGAAGGTGCTTGCGACGGTAGCAATGTTAGTTGCGCTCGGAGCTGGTGCAATTTCAGGCGGTATGGCGTTTAAAAATAACGTTATAAAAATGGTTGATGGATTTGAAATTTATGATTCAGTAGTTCATAATCCAACGGCTGAAGAAAAGAAAATTTTAAATGGTATTACATTTAAAGAGAAAAATGAATATCGTTACAAAATCGATGATAAATACGTTTACTATGTAAAAGAGGATTTAGAGAAAAATCGTCCTGTAATAAGAGATATGGAAAATATGAAGTCGATGAAGGATGGCGTGAAAACGAAAAAAGTCTCAGAGGAACTACCAGTAGGTGCAGTTGCTAGAGAAATGAATGAAAAAGATGCGAATGCGAAAGAACTTCCACAAGAATGGGACGAGGCTTTCAGAACAATCCAACCATTCTATGTACATCAGGATCATGCAATTAAAATTGTAAATCAAAAAATGTACGATGAGATAAATGGTAAAGAAGGTATAGCATTTATCGGAAAAGTAGATGATTTCTTAACATATGAAAAAGAATGGAAAAAAATTGACGAGTTGCAACTAGATAAATATAAAAATGTAAAAGCTGAACAAATGAATAGTAAACATCAAATGTATGACATGTTCTACGGCTTTGCGAGCGGAACAGTGTTTATGGGATTCTTCCTTGGAATTGCGTTCTTAGCAATGATGGCAAGCTGTCTTATGTTTAAAATTCTTTCTGGTGCATCAAAAGATATTACGCGTTATCAAATGCTCCGTAAAATCGGTGTGCGCCGTGAGTTATTAACGAAATCGATTTATAAAGAGTTATTCTTAGTATTCTTATTCCCAGCAATTGTGGGTATCGCTCACGTATTAGTTGGTATGAATATTTTCGGATTTATTTTAATCGATCCGTACTTCCGTATTTGGGTACCAATCGTAATTTTCGTAGTTATTTATGCGATTTATTACTTCATTACAGTTCAATTGTATAAAGGAATTGTTCTTCCGAAAGAAGATTAATAATAAAAACCGAGCAAAAACGCTCGGTTTTTATTATTTTCAGAAAAAACACTTAATGTTACTGATATATATAATATAATGCAAGTAAGTAACGTAATATAAAAGTAGAAGTAGCTGTATAAGGAAAGGAGGAATCCAATCTGTAGAAAGAAGCTGAACTTTTATCCCCACATTTTTTACCGCAACGTATTTATACAATCGTAAGTTTCCACATTGAAAGTTTTCAGAACCACCTGAGTATATTGTGAAAATAATGGATAACACATGGAAATCTCATAGCATGATAAGGTAAAATGGACAACATAATGAGAAAATTACCGTTCATAAGATGAGGAGAATACATGTATGGAAGTTGTAGAGGCATTAAAAGATATAAGCCAAATTGAGGCTATGAAAAAATATTTAAAAGAGCACTCCCAGCGAGATTATCTTTTATTTGTTATTGGAATTAACACAGGATTAAAAATTACAGAATTACTTAGCATGAAATTTGAAGATGTATTAAATGAAGATGGGACTGTTAAAGAGTTTTATACTCTTCCTGTGAAAGATGAAAAATTCAAACAAGATATTTATTTAAATACAAAAGTAAAAGAAGCGCTTTTAGATTACGTACAATCTATTGGCGTTAAAAGAGAAAATTACGTATTTCAATCTAATAAAACGCCAAATTCAATTACGCGTCAACAAGCGTATCGTGTAATTCATAATGCTGCAGAAGCAGTTGGAGTTGTTGGTAAGATCGGAACGAATTCAATGCGAAAAACATTCGGATTTCATGCGTACAAAAGAGGGATAGCGATTGCGCTGTTGCAAAAACATTTTCATCACGCGACTCCATCAGAGACGCTAAAGTATTTAGGTATTTCAAAGGATGAGACCTTTAAAACGGAGATTGATGTCGATTTATAAAAGCCGTAACTAAAAGAATTAGGAGGCGGAAAATATGAATATTAGAGAGAGTGAACTGCCGGGTATTGGATGTAAGTTTGAAGTGATTACAAAAGGTAATGAAAAGATGGTTATCGTTATTCATGATGATGGCCGAAGAGAAATGTACCATTTTGATGCTGATTATGAGGAGAGTATTTCAAGCGTCTCTCTTCGTGATTCCGAAGCGAGACAAATTGCAGCTATATTGGGCGGAATGGTATATAGACCACAAGCTTTAGATACGATTGAAATGGCCTTTGAAGGATTATCAATTGAGTGGTTTAAGGTGGAAAATAATGCACCAGTCGTACAAAAAACAATTGGTAGTTTACATGTCCGAAACACATATAACGTAACGATTATTGCCATTTTGAAAAAGAATATGAAGAAGTTCTTTAATCCAGGCCCAGATTCTATCATTGAAGCTGGCGATATGCTCGTACTATCAGGTGAAAGACATGAAGTAAAAAGAATTATTAATGAGTTGCTTTCAGTAGGAGGGGATTCATAATCGATGGATACTTTAATCTTTGAAGTTGGGACTGCGTTAGTATTAGTCGCTTTTGCAGCTATTCTCGCTGCAAAGTTAAAGTTCTCGATTATTCCGTTTCTCATTATACTCGGTATGCTAGTGGGGCCCCATGCCCCAGATTTAGGGCTTATCGATTTAAGATTTATTGAAAGCGGAGAAGTTATTTCCTTCCTCGGCCGTGTTGGCGTTATATTCCTCTTATTCTATTTAGGCTTAGAATTCTCAATTAAAAAATTAATTAAATCAGGAAAGTCAATTGCTTTTGGGGGAACTGTTCATATATCGCTTAATTTTATATTAGGTTTACTTTACGGATATATAATGGGTTTCCCCTTATTAGAAACATTAATTATTGCTGGGATCATAACAATTTCATCGAGTGCAATTGTTGCGAAAGTAATTGTTGATTTAAGAAGATCTGGTAATAAAGAGACGGAGCTAATTTTAGGAATCATTATGTTTGATGATATCTTTTTAGCCGTATATTTATCAGTCGTTTCAGGATTAGTACTCGGAGGGGCAACGTCACTTGTAGGGGCTCTTACATCTATTTTAATCGCAGTAGGGTATATGCTACTATTCTTTGTAGTTGCTAGAAAAGCTACACGATTTTTAAATAAAATGTTAGATATTTCGTCCAATGAAATTTTTATTATCGTAATATTCGCTATTTTGTTCTTTGTAGCAGGATTTTCAGAAACGATTCATGTCGCGGAGGCGATTGGAGCATTATTATTGGGGCTCGTCTTTTCTGAAACAGAGCATAGTGATCGAATTGAACAGCTCGTTGTTCCGTTTCGTGATTTCTTTGGAGCTATATTCTTTTTCAGCTTCGGTTTAAGTATAGACCCATTTTCACTTGGAGGAGCAGTGTGGTTGGCATTAGGAGCAGTTTTCATTACTCTTATCGGTAATTTTACTGCTGGAATGGTTGCGGGGCGTAAAGCTGGGTTATCGCATAAGGCTTCTACGAATATCGGTTTAACACTTGTATCACGCGGAGAATTTTCCATTATCGTCGCGAATATTGGAATTGCGGGCGGCTTAATGGCAACTATTAAACCATTCTCAGCTTTGTATGTTTTAATATTAGCATCGTTAGGACCTTTGTTAACGAAAGAACCTGGGAGAATATATTCCTTATTAGATAAAATATTTAAATGGAGCGCTAAAGAAAGTGCGAAGCGAGAAAAGGAAGTTGGATAGTATAAAGAGGCTGCATGAAGTTCATGCAGCCTCTTTATACATTGTTACTGTTGTCATTTTTTGTCGGTAAGTCGATATATTTTAATAATCGCTGATATAATCCAAGAAGCAATCAGTATAATTTCATTTACCGTAGAACCATTATCTGAATTTCATCAACTATTAATCAGTTGCCTTCCTATTTAAAAACGACTACAATTTTACTGTTATATATATGAACGAAAAAAATAGAATAGGAGGGGAAACTATGCCAAGGAAAGTATGGCTATTAGTAGCTGGGATGATTATTAATGTCACGGGTGCTTCTTTTTTATGGCCTTTTAATACAATTTATTTGCATGATCACCTAGGAAAATCTTTATCTGTGGCCGGAATGGTATTAATGATCAATTCGCTTACTGGTGTAATCGGAAACTTGCTCGGCGGTGTTTTATTTGATAAATGGGGCGGTTATAAATCAACTTTAGTAGGGATTGTGATTACACTTGTATCGATTTTAGGTCTTGTGTTCTTCCACGGTTGGCCGTTATATGTTGTATGGCTAGCGTTAATCGGCTTCGGTTCTGGAATGGTCTTCCCATCGATGTATGCGATGGTTGGTACGGTTTGGCCAGAAGGCGGAAGACGGGCATTTAATGCGATGTACGTTGGACAAAATGTTGGTATTGCGATCGGAACAGCATGTGGTGGATTAGTTGCATCGTATCGTTTTGATTATATTTTCTTAGCGAATTTTATTTTATACTTTGTTTTCTTTTTAATTGCTTTTATTGGATTCCGCGGTATGGAAGACAAGAAAGAGCCAGGAGTGCAAAAAGAAGTCGAAACGAAAAAAGGGTGGTCACTTACACCTGGATTTAAAGCACTTCTTATCGTGTGTGTAGCATATGCTTTATGCTGGGTTACATACGTACAGTGGCAAGGAGCGATTGCAACACATATGCAAGAATTGAATATTAGCCTTCGTCACTATAGTTTACTATGGACGATAAACGGAGCGATGATTGTTTGTGCGCAACCACTTGTTAGTATGCTAATTCGTTGGATGAAGCGTTCTTTAAAACAGCAAATTATGATTGGAATCTTCATTTTTGCGGCGTCATTCATTGTGTTAAGTCAAGCGCAGCAATTTACGATGTTCCTCGTTGCGATGGTAACATTAACAATTGGTGAGTTATTTGTATGGCCTGCGGTTCCAACGATTGCAAATATACTTGCACCAAAAGATAAATTAGGATTTTATCAAGGTGTCGTAAATAGTGCGGCGACTGTAGGGAAAATGTTCGGACCGGTCGTTGGCGGAGCAATTGTGGATTTATACAATATGGAAGTATTGTTTATAGCAATCATGGTAATGCTTGTAGTAGCGCTTATAGCAACGAGCATTTATGATAAACGAGTAAAAGTAGAAGAAACAGTTGAAGAAAAAATTGCAGTTTAGTTTGACGGAACATGTAACATGTTTTAGAATATATTTAAATAAAACAACCTTTAGAACAAGGGAGATAGCTCGGCTGTCTTAAGATGAATTCGTTAGTTATTAAGAGTAACGATTAACCGAGAAGTCCTCGCTTTAAGTAAGCTCTTAAGAGATACTAGGTGAAGGATAGTTCACTTAACTTATATGTGTAATAACAGTGAGAAGGAGTAGTAGTAATAGAAGCTGGTTTAGAGAGTTGACGGTCGGTGCAAGTCAATCCACGTTTCGTTATGAACTCGCCTTTGAGTTGCAGTTGTGAAACTAATAGTAGCAATTGCCGTTAATCCACGTTACGGATCTAAGCGAATGTATATTTGTACATTAATTTAGGGTGGTACCGCGGGAATCTATAACCTCTCGTCCCTTTCTAGGGATGAGAGGTTTTTTGTATTTTGGGCGGTGAAAATAAATAGAATTTCAAGGAGGGTATCTCATGAGCTTTAATCATCAAGAAATTGAGAAGAAGTGGCAAGGGTACTGGGAAGAGAATAAAACATTCCGTACGCCAGATGAGACAGAAAAACCAAAATTTTATGCACTAGATATGTTCCCATATCCATCAGGTGCAGGCTTACACGTAGGACATCCAGAAGGTTATACAGCGACAGATATTTTATCTCGTATGAAGCGTATGCAAGGATATAACGTTCTGCATCCAATGGGATGGGATGCATTTGGTCTTCCAGCAGAGCAATATGCACTTGATACTGGAAACAGCCCAGCTGAATTTACAGAGCATAATATTAATACGTTCCGTAACCAAATTAAATCATTAGGTTTCTCTTACGATTGGGACCGTGAAGTAAATACAACAGATCCAAACTACTATAAGTGGACGCAATGGATCTTCCTAAAACTATTTGAAAAAGGCTTAGCTTACGTTGATGAAGTACCTGTAAACTGGTGCCCAGCACTTGGTACAGTACTTGCAAACGAAGAAATCATTGACGGTAAGAGTGAGCGTGGTGGACATCCAGTTGAGCGTCGTCCGATGAGACAGTGGATGTTAAAAATTACAGCTTACGGAGATCGTCTATTAGAAGATCTAGATGAGCTTGATTGGCCTGAAAGCTTAAAAGATATGCAACGTAACTGGATCGGTCGTTCTGAAGGTGCAGAAGTACACTTCAACATCGATGGTACAGACGAGAAATTCACAGTTTTCACAACGCGCCCTGATACATTATTTGGTGCAACATACTGTGTACTAGCTCCAGAACATGCACTTGTTGCAGAAATTACAACAGCAGAACAAAAAGAAGCGGTAGAAGCTTACATTAACGCTGTAAAAATGAAGAGTGACCTAGAGCGTACAGAACTTGCGAAAGAGAAAACTGGTGTATTCACTGGTGCTTACGCAGTTAACCCAGTAAACGGTGAGAAATTACCAATCTGGATCGCTGACTATGTTCTTGCAACTTACGGAACAGGTGCTGTAATGGCAGTTCCAGCTCACGATGAGCGTGACTATGAATTCGCATCAGTATTTAATCTTCCAATGAAGGAAGTTGTAAAAGGCGGAGATATTACGAAAGAAGTGTACACAGGTGATGGTGCACACGTAAACTCAGCATTCCTTGATGGATTAAATAAAGAAGAAGCAATCGCAAAAATGATTGAATGGCTTGAAGCAACGAGCGCAGGAAATCAAAAAGTAACGTACCGTCTACGTGACTGGTTATTCAGCCGTCAACGTTACTGGGGTGAACCAATTCCAGTAATTCACTGGGAAGATGGTACAATGACAGCTGTGAAAGAAGAGGAATTACCATTAGTTCTTCCGAAAACAGAAAACATCCGTCCTTCAGGTACAGGTGAATCACCACTTGCTAACATTGACGAGTGGGTAAATGTTGTTGATCCTGAGACTGGTAAAAAAGGTCGTCGTGAAACGAACACAATGCCGCAATGGGCTGGTAGCTGCTGGTACTACCTACGTTACATCGATCCAAACAATAGCGAAGCACTTGTAGATCCTGAAAAAGTAAAACAATGGCTTCCAGTTGATATTTATATCGGTGGTGCAGAACATGCCGTACTTCACTTACTATATGCTCGTTTCTGGCATAAAGTATTATACGATATCGGTGTAGTTCCAACGAAAGAGCCATTCCAACAATTATTCAACCAAGGTATGATTCTAGGTGAAAACAACGAGAAAATGAGTAAATCAAAAGGTAACGTTGTAAATCCTGATGATATCGTAGCAAGCCACGGTGCAGATACACTTCGTCTATACGAAATGTTCATGGGACCATTAGATGCTTCAATTGCTTGGTCTGAAAATGGTCTTGACGGAGCTCGTCGTTTCCTAGACCGCGTATGGCGTCTATTCGTTCAAGATAACGGTGAATTAAGTGAGAAAATTACTGACGCACCAAATAAAGAGCTTGAAAAAGCTTACCATCAAACAGTGAAGAAAGTAACAGAAGACTATGCAGAGCTTCGTTTCAACACAGCGATTTCTCAAATGATGGTATTCATCAACGATGCATACAAAGCTGAAACACTTCCGAGAGAATATGTAGAAGGTTTCGTAAAAATGATTGCACCAGTTGCACCTCATATCGGGGAAGAGCTATGGAGCAAACTTGGATACAATGAAACAATCACATATGCAAGCTGGCCAACATTTGATGAGTCTAAACTTGTAGAAGATGAAGTTGAAATTGTTGTTCAAGTTATGGGTAAAGTTCGCGCAAAACTAACAATGAGTAAAGACGCATCAAAAGAAGAAATGGAACAACTTGCACTTGAAGCAATTCAAGACCAAATTGAAGGGAAAACAGTTCGTAAAGTAATTGTTGTTCCTGGAAAACTTGTTAATGTTGTTGCAAATTAATTTATTCTAAATAAAAGCTCAGAGTATGTATACTCTGAGCTTTTTTGTGTAGAAAATAATCTCTGGATCACCCTAGTCTAAGTTTTCAATTATTCCAATACGTACAAATAAAAGAGCGGAATTCCAATACAGACAAACACCTATTTTTCTATAGGAAATATGATAAAAAAGGTAGGCTAAATTGAGTAGAAGAGGTGAAAGGAATGAAAGGGATGGACAATAATGCACCACATGGCTTTTTCGGAGGTGGATCGGATAGTTATGAACAAATGATGTTAATGGGAGGCGGACAACAAGGATATGGCGGAATTCCGAGCTGGATGGGTGGAACACCTGGAGGATTTTCCACATCAGTAGCTGGAGCACAAACAGGAATCCCAACATTTGTAGGCGGAGCAGCCGGAGGAGTACCAGTAGGCGTACCAACTACATTCCCATCTTTCGTTGGAGGAGTACAAACAGGATTTCCGGTACCGGGAGTAGGTGTTGTGGCAGGCGGAGTAGGTGGTTATCCACAAGGTTTTTACGGTCACCATGGCCACCAC
>NZ_JAKUEU010000107.1:0-14121 GCF_022663075.1 Bacillus cereus group sp. BfR-BA-01441 | reverse complement strand
TATATAAAGCAACAAAAAAGCAATGGGAAGTTAAGTGGAGCCTATATTTGTCGTTTCTTGTCGGTAAGTCGATATATTTGGGAAATCGCCGATATAAGTTGCAGAATCGCTGATAAATTTGGAAAATAGCCGATATAAGTTGCGGAATCGCTCATATAATTTCATGTACCTATAAAAAAAGAAACAGGAATCCCTGTTTCTTTTTTAATACTGCATTTTCGCGTTTTCTCCAGCTGTCGTTCCGGCAATTCTACCAGTAACAAGGGCTGATGTAATATTATAG
This sequence comes from Bacillus cereus group sp. BfR-BA-01441, assembly GCF_022663075.1. Taxonomy (NCBI): domain Bacteria; kingdom Bacillati; phylum Bacillota; class Bacilli; order Caryophanales; family Bacillaceae; genus Bacillus; species Bacillus cereus group sp. BfR-BA-01441. The sequence continues at coordinate 13,838 of NZ_JAKUEU010000107.1, read as the reverse complement.
CCACCAGTATAACCATGAATATCAAGAACTTCTCCGCAGAAATATAAGCCGTTCGTAAATTTAGAAGACATTTCTTTCGGATTAATTTCTTTCACGGATACACCGCCGCCAGTAACGAATGCTTTTTCAATTGACTGCGTACCATTTACATTCACAGTAAACTCTTTAAAGTCTTTCACAAGTGCACGAATCTTTTCGTGAGAAACTTGTCCAGCTTGTTCGCTGCCGTCAATTTCATTTTTTTCTAATAAGAATAGGAAGTAACGTTCAGGAACATAACCTTTTAAAACGTTTTTAATTCCTTTTTTCGGATCTTCTTTCATTTGTTTCAGCATGCGCTGAAATAGTTGTTCACTATTTTCCTCTGGCAATGCATCAATACTCATTTGTATTGTATTCGTTTTAAACTTTTTCAGTGCTTTCACGACGAATTGGCTACAGCGAAGAGCAGCAGGTCCAGATAGGCCGAAATGAGTGAAGAGCATGTCCATTTTGTGAGAAATGATAGCTTTTCCTTTCGGGTTTAATACACTTAAGTTTATATCACGTAAAGCAAGACCTTGTAATGAGCGGTCACGTATAAACGGCTCGTTTGAAAGGATAGGTACTTCTGTTGGGAATAATTCTGTGATTGTATGACCCGCTTTTTCAGCCCAAGCATATCCGTCTCCAGTAGATCCAGTTTGAGGAACTGATTTTCCGCCAACAGCGATAACGACGTGATTTGTTTCTAACACTTCGCCTGTTTGCAGTATAACTGCTTTTGTTTGACCATTTTCATATTCAATCGTTTCAACAGGCGTATTTGTACGAATTTTTACACCTAAGTCTTTTAATCGTGTTAAAAGTGCGTCTACAACAGATTGTGCTTTGTTTGACACAGGGAACATGCGACCGTGGTCTTCTTCTTTCAATTTAACACCGAGATTTTCGAAGAATGTAATAATATCTTCATTATTAAAAATAGAAAAAGCGCTGTATAAGAAGCGACCGTTTCCTGGTATATGTTTAACAATTTCATCAAGTGGTAGACGGTTCGTTACGTTACAGCGTCCGCCACCAGAAATTGCAAGTTTACGCCCAAGTTTATTTCCTTTATCAAGAAGTAAGACATTTGCGCCTTCTTCTGCAGCACCAATTGCAGCCATTAGCCCAGAAGGACCGCCGCCGATGACAATAACATCATAATGCATAATATATCGACCTCATTTTCTACATTTCCTGCCTAAAAGAATAGCATGTTTTCCCTTAAAAGAAAAATAGAGTGAAGTACTGCTTAATGAGAGAATTGTGGTACAATACAAAAGTTAGAGTTCAGCACTATCCTGCCATTTGTAGGCGATAAGACTAAAACCTCAAGATTTAGGAGAAGTAAATAGGGAGTCTGTTAGCCTGTAAATGCTCGAATGGTTCAACTAATAAGGAGTAGGAGAGAAGTCTCCAACTAATTATAGTTTCACTTTATGTAGATGTAGGAGGATTTTTGTATGTCCGATTCGAAATTTCTGCGCGGAACGCTTATTGTTACGCTAGGGACATTTTTAGTAAAGTTCTTAGGCATGATTTACGTCTTTCCGTTTCATGCATTAGTAGGAACAGAAGGCGGAACGCTCTATACATATGGATACATTCCATATACGATCTTTTTAAGTATCGCAACGGCAGGTGTGCCACTTGCTGTTTCAAAATTTGTTTCCAAATATAATGCGCTTGGCGATTATAAAACGAGCCGGAGAATGTTCCGCTCGGGAATGGTTATGATGATAGTAACAGGAGTTCTTTCGTTCCTAGTACTGTATATGACGGCGCCATTGTTTGCAGAAGCGATGCTTGGTAAACAAAGTATACACAATAATGTAGGAGAAGTTACGACGATCATTCGTCTTGTAAGCTTCGCGCTTATTGTTGTACCAGCAGCGAGTTTAATTCGTGGTTATTTCCAAGGTCACCAGTCTATGGGACCAACTACCGTTTCACAAATTATTGAACAAATTATTCGTATCGTCTTTTTATTAGCAGGTAGTTTTATCGTTATTAAAGTACTTGGCGGTACAGTTGCAACAGCAGTTGGAGTAGCGACATTTGCTGCGTTCGTTTCAGCGGTTGGAGCACTCGGTGTGTTAATTTGGTACTGGCTAAAACGTAAAAAATATTTGGATCAATATTTAATTGAACAAACTGTACCAGAATCAACAGTAAGCACCGTTCAATTGTTTAAAGAGTTATTTGCATATGCGATTCCTTACGTTGTAATTGGGTTAACAATTCCTTTATATCAACAAATTGATACATTGACATTTAACTCAATTATGCAGGCGATTGGTCAAGGTGATATCGCAGAGCGAGCTCTCGGTATTTTCACAATGTGGACGCATAAGTTAATTATGATTCCTGTATCACTTGCAACAGCGTTTAGTTTAACGCTTGTACCAGCAATCACAAAATCATTTACTGAAAAACAATACCGCTATTTGAAATTACAAATTACACAAACATTCCAGGCAAATATGTTTTTAACATTGCCAGCAGTTGTCGGTATTTCTTCACTTGCATATCCAATTTATACTGCGTTTTACGATTCAGATCCACTAGGTGGACAAGTATTAATGTGGTATGCACCAGTTGCGTTGTTATTCGCTTTATTTACAGTAACAGCAGCAATCCTGCAAGGTATTAACCAGCAGAAGCATGCGATTATTGCGCTTATAATGGGCGTTATTTTGAAATTTGTATGTAACGTAATCTTTATTCGTTATTTCGGTACAGTAGGAGCAATTCTAGCGACAGCAGTTGGTTTCTTAGCTTCTGTTTGGTACACAAATCAACAAATTAAAAAATACGCACACTATTCATTCGGTGTTGTATATAAAAGAACATTCCAAATTGCAGTACTGACACTTATAATGGTCGTTGCTGTAAAACTATCACAATGGATTCTATCCTTCATGATTTCGCCTGATGGCCGTATTGGTGCTCTTATAACAGTTGCGATTTGTGCAGGTATTGGCGGTCTTGTTTACGGATTGTTAGCAATTCGCACAGGAGTACTTGAAAGAGTATTTGGTGGAGAAGCATTAGATAAAATTCAACGTAAACTTGGTAGTAGATTTAAAATAAAGTTGAAATCAAGAGGGGCGTAATTACGTCCCCTTTTCTATGATAAATAAAGAAGGTGAAAAACGTGAGATTAGATAAATTATTAGCAAATATGGGATATGGAAGTAGAAAAGAAGTAAAGAAATTATTGAAAGATGGCGTTGTGAAAATTGATGGAACGCCAGTAAAAGATGCGAAAGTTCATGTAAATGTAGAAGAGCAAGAAGTTATGATTCACGGTGAAGTTGTGGAATACAAAGAATTTGTTTACTTAATGATGCATAAACCACAAGGTGTTATTTCAGCGACGGAAGATGATAATCATGAAACAGTAATAGATTTATTAGAATTAGAAGATGCAATCTTTGATCCGTTCCCAGTTGGACGACTTGATATCGATACGGAAGGCTTCTTATTGATAACAAATGATGGGAAGTTATCACATCAATTATTATCTCCGAAAAAGCATGTGCCGAAAAAATATTATGCACACGTTGCAGGAGTAGTAACAGAAGAGGATGTAAAAGAATTTGCTAAAGGTGTTATTTTAGACGATGGCTATGAAACAAAGCCAGGTGCACTTACAATATTGAAAAGCGATGATGTTTCTGAAATTGAGCTTGTGATTACGGAAGGGAAATTCCATCAAGTGAAGCGTATGTTTGAAGCGGTAGGAAAAAAAGTAGTCTACCTAAAGAGAACAGAGATGGGTCCGTTAGTATTAGATGAAGAACTAGAACTTGGACAATACCGAGAGCTAACAGATGAAGAAGTAGAAATGTTAAAAACATATCAAGTAGATACTGAAAAGTAGTACCTTTATAGGCGCAGAAAAGACCCCTTTCTAATTATTAGAAAGGGGTATGTATTTATTATTTACCATACAATTATTTTTCGTTATGAGGTCATTCTCACTTTCTTTCCTGTTGTTGTCCACTTACCGCGGCAAGGGCTATACACGAGTTCATTAAACTGCAACACATTTAGATCACGTTGTATCGTTCGCGGTGTGATCCCGAACTCATCTACAAGGTCTTTCGTCGTTACCGTTCCGTTTTCATTGATGTACATATAAATTGATTTAATGCGTGTTAGCATACGAGTAGTTGTAGGTTTCAAGAGAAAACCACTCCTCTACTAGTTTTTTTGACCCCATTCAGGAAAGAAGGTCGTTACTACCATTGTACTCTACATGATAAAATTCATGCTTTAATCTACTTAAATTTTACAGAAATTTAACAAATATTCATATAGAAAAATATTGGTAGTTGACATTGTATATATGGTCAGTCAACTAACACATAAAATTCTACGTAAAACGCCAAATTCCTGCAAATTTTTTTGAAAAAACAAAAGAAAAACTAATAAGAAATATCTGAAATATTACAATTGTTCGGTATTTAGTTTTCGTGTATGGCATAAGAGATTTCTGTTTGTTATGATGAAAGAAACAATATAGTGAAGGATGGATGCGTGATGTCAGCGATTAATTGGACAGAAGAAGTTGCAAAACGAAAAGATGATTTAATTCGTGATACACAACAATTTTTACAAATTAAAAGTGTATGGGAAGAAGAATCTGCGAAAGAGGGCGCACCATTCGGTGAAGGTGTAGAAAAAGCTCTATCTTTCATGTTACATAAAGGAGAAGCTGAAGGTTTTGCTTCTAAAAATTTAGAAGGATATGCAGGTCATCTTGAAATGGGACAAGGAGAAGAATTAGTAGGTATTCTTTGTCACGTTGACGTTGTACCAGAAGGAGATGGCTGGACGACTCCCGCATATAGTGCGGATATTCGCGATGGAAAGATTTTTGCACGTGGTGCAATTGACGATAAAGGCCCAACGATGGCAGCATATTATGCAATGAAAATTGTGAAAGAATTAGGCTTACCTCTTTCAAAACGTGTTCGTATGATTATAGGAACAGATGAGGAAAGCAATTGGAAATGTGTAGATCACTACTTTAAAAATGAAGAAATGCCAACAATTGGTTTTGCACCGGATGCAGACTTTCCAATTATTAATGCAGAAAAAGGAATTTCTGATATACAAGTTGTGCAAAATGGTAGTGAAGAGAAAAAAGGTACATATGAACTTGTTTCATTTGATTCAGGGCGCCGTTTAAATATGGTTCCTGATTTTGCAGAAGCAGTTATCACAGGAGAAGATGTAAATGCACTTACAGTAGCATATGAAGAGTATTTACAAACTGCTAAAAAAATAGGGAAATCGACTATAGAAGGAAATACAGTGACGTTGCAAATAGAAGGAATTTCAGCGCACGGATCTACTCCTGAAAAAGGAGAAAATGCAGGTTTATTATTAGCAAACTTCTTAACTACAGTTTCACTTGATGGAAAAGCAACTGCATTTGCGACATTTGCAACAGAAACATTTACTGGTGATATTTTTGGTGAAAAAGCTACTATTGCTTACAAAGATGAAATTAGCGGTCCGTTAACAGTGAATGTCGGTCGCATTTCTTATACGAAAGAAAACGGTGGTAACTTAGGGCTAAACGTACGTTACCCAGTTACAACTAACTTTGAAGAAATAATTGTGAAGTTGAAAGAATATGTTGGTACGCATGGTTTTGAAGTGGCTGACTATTCTAATTCTCGCCCACATCACGTCGATAAAGATCACGTATTAATCCGTACGTTACAACGTGTGTATGAAGAACAAACAGGTGAAAAAGCAGAACTATTAGCAATCGGCGGCGGTACTTATGCTCGTTCATTAAAAGCTGGTGTGGCATTTGGCCCGCTATTCCCTGGAAAAGAAGAACTTGCGCATCAAAAAGATGAGTATATCGAAATTGAAGACTTATTGAAAGCAACAGCAATTTACGCGCAAGCAATTCATGAATTAGCGAAGTAATGGATATATAAATAATGTCCGCTCTCTATTTTGGAGAGCGGCTTCTTTTTACCTGAATGAGATAAGAAAGAAAAGCAACAATAGAAAAGAAGGAGAAGATGTACATGGAACTGCATTATTTTGTCGCAATTACGTTACCGAATCATATAAAAGAAATGCTGTCTAACTATAAAGAGGATATGCAAGAGGAATTACAATTTCGTTCATGGGTACATAAAGAAGACTATCATATTACCCTTTCATTTTTAGGGAGTGCAACGGGGGAACAATTAGAGGGAATAAAGAATGGATTACAAACAATTGCAGAAACAAAAGAACTATCGTTCACATTACAAGGTTTTTCAACGTTTGGTAGGGAAGATCAGCCTCGTATTTTTTGGGCGAAGGTAAGTGAGAATCACGATTTGTTTCAGTTGCAAAAGCAAACACATGCCATTTGTGAAGAAAATGGATTTTCTCTAGAAACACGCCCATATCACCCGCATATTACCGTTGCTCGTAAATGGATAGGAGAAGAAAAGTTTCGTTTAGAAAGTATAAAAGAAGTGCCTGAAATATCATTTCAAGCAGATACAATTACTTTATACGAATCCCACGTGAAAGAAACCCCGAAGTATAAATCGATTGCTGAAATAAAATTACAAAAATAGAATGTTGAAAACGTTTTTTATGCAGGTGAATATACTATAGAGAAGAATGGAGTTACTGTATAGAGTCTTGTTGATAAGAAAAGCCTTATCATTTGCAGCTCATTTTATCTCGCCTAATTGGTGAAGGCTAATAATAAGTGAGGATGGAAAAATTTTCTCGCTCATTAAAGTTTCACTTTATTTTAACTTTGAGAATGATGGTGATTTTTTTATGTTGAAAGTAAAACGTCCATTTGATGCCTATTTAGATGAAATGAATAAAATTACAATTTTGCTCCCACATGCGTATGGAACAAGTCGGACATTTCGTTTGCAAGAAGGAAGTAATGTGAAAGATTTACCGATTGCTCATACTATTGCGCTTCCAGATGCAACGAAGTATGAGTGCTTTATAGAAGAGCCGCTAGATGTGGGGAAGTATTATACAGTACGAGATGAACGGAATGAAGAAACTGATTTACAAATAGGTGCTGTTATTCGAACAAAAAGTTTCGATGAAAAGTATTATTACGAAGGTACAGATTTAGGTGCTGTTTATCAAAAAGAAGAAACGACATTTAAAGTATGGGCCCCAACTGCAAGGCTTGCGAAAGTAAGAATTTATAAGAGCGATAAAGAATATACCGATCATGAAATGTACAGGGGAGAAAACGGAGTTTGGATTCAAACATTACAAGGTGATTTAGACGGAGCACGCTATACATTTCTCGTTTGTATTAATTTAATATGGAACGAAGCTGTAGATCCTTATGCAAAGTCGGTGACGGTAAATGGAAAACATGGTGTTGTTATCAATTTAGAAAAAACGAATGTAACAAGACGAGAGGGATTACCAACATTACAATCAATGACAGATGCCATATTGTATGAACTGCATATTCGTGATGCGACTATACATCCAAATAGTGGAGTAATTCAAAAGGGAACATATAAAGGATTGATGGAAGAGGGAACAACAGGACGGAATGGGACATTAACAGGGTTGTCCCATATAAAAGATTTAGGTGTTACACATGTTGAACTATTACCTTTATATTGTTTCGGTGGTGTAGATGAGGCGAATCCTTCGTCCGCCTATAATTGGGGATATAATCCATTATATTACAATGCACCAACAGGATATTATGCTACAAACCCCTCTGATCCGTATAACAGGATAGTTGAGTGCAAACAACTAATTGAAACATTTCATGAACAAGGTATTAGGGTGATTATAGATGTTGTCTATAATCATGTTTATGAAAGAGAGCTATCATCATTTGAAAAGCTTGTTCCAGGATACTATTTTCGTCATGGTGAAGATGGTATGCCTTCTAATGGGACGGGAGTCGGAAATGATATAGCGTCTGAACGGAAAATGATGAGGAAATTCATTGTAGAGTCTATTTTATATTGGCTTACTGAATACAATGTCGATGGATTCCGATTCGACTTAATGGGAATTTTAGATGTTGATACAATGAATATGATAGAAAAAGAAGTGCGAAACATAAAACGAGATGCTTTGTTATTAGGAGAAGGATGGGATTTACAAACACCGCTTCCTGCCAAAGAAAAAGCAACGTTAAATAATGCGAAGAAAATGCCACATATCGCGCAGTTTAATGATCAATTTCGTGATGGGATAAAAGGGAGTACATTTCATATAAATAAGCGTGGTTTTGCATTTGGTGGGCATGTAGACTGTAATCATTTGCAGTATATTGCAGCAGGAAGTCTTTTAAGTATGAAAGAAACAGGGCTGTTTCTAGAGCCAGCGCAAAGCATTAACTATGTAGAATGTCATGATAATATGACGATGTGGGATAAACTAGTGCGCAGTAATGAAGAATCAGAAACGATTTTGAAAAAACGTCACCTGTTAGCGAGCGCAATGGTTATTCTTTCACAAGGCATTCCTTTCTTACACGCAGGGCAAGAGTTTTATCGTACGAAGAAAGGAAATGAAAATAGTTATAATGCAAATGATGAGATCAATCAATTAGATTGGGATCAAAAAGAGAAAGAGATAGAGACTGTTAACTATATAAAAGGTTTAATTGCGATTCGTAAAGAGCATGGGGCATTCCGATTACAAAGCGCAGACCTTATAAAAAAACATATGACTTTTTTACAAACATCTACAGAAGTACTTGCATATCACCTAGAGCATGCAGAAACGTTTGGGCCATGGAAAGAGATTATCGTCTTATTTAATAGCGGTTTAGAAGCTAAAACTGTGCAACTTCCGAAAGAAGCAACGTGGCATGTGTTAGTAAACGAAAACGAAGCGAAAATAGAGCCAATTTCTTCATTTAGAGGAAAGGAACTTAAGCTCGCTCCAATTAGCACGTATATATTGACGATAATGTGACAAATCGCTACTTGACGATGAGAATGTAATAAATGTAGAATTGACAAAGGTGACGATTTTGATAAGTTGTCATTCTATGACAGGTTTTGTAAAATAAAATAGAGGATTTTTGGCTTAGGCTAATTTTTCTTTTCATTTACAGTAAAATATATGAATCCACAACATGTGTAGAAATGTTGCGGTTTTTCTTTTCATAACTATAAAAGATAAGGATTTGTTAACGGGTAATGAATATGGAATGGTTGGAACAATTATTAGGAAAAGAGTGGAGTCTTGTACCGGCTGGTGGAGTAACGGGCGATGCATATATTGCGCAAAACGGACAACAGAAGTTATTTTTAAAGCGGAATACATCGCCCTTTTTAGCGGTATTGTCAGCAGAAGGAATTGTTCCAAAATTACTTTGGACAAGAAGGGTAACGAATGGTGATGTAATTTCTGCTCAAAAATGGCTTCCGGGACAGAAGCTAGAGCCAGAGGATATGAAACTAGAACGTGTTGCGAAACTTTTGAAGAAAATACACTCCTCTAAAGCGCTTGTACAGATGATTCAAAGACTTGGGAAGCAGCCGCTTCACGCACAAGAGTTATTACAACAACTGCAACTCGTTTTAAGAGGAGATATAAGGGATGATGAAACAATTCAGCAAGGCCTTCAATATTTAATGGATTCATTAAAAGCTATTGAATACAATGAATTCGTTGTATGCCATTGTGATGTAAATCATAACAACTGGCTATTGTCGGATGAAGATGAATTGTTTTTAATTGATTGGGATGGAGCTGTAATTGCTGACCCAGCTCTAGACCTCGGTATGTTATTATATTGGTACATTCCGCGCCAGGAATGGAGTGAGTGGCTCGGTTACTATGATATTGAAATGGATGAATCGCTGCTTAGGCGTATGAGATGGTATGTGATAGCACAAACGATTTTGTCTATTCAATGGCATACAACAAAAAAACAGCAAGCAGAAGCTGAATATTGGCATCAATATTTACAGCAACTACTTGCTTCAGAATGATACTTAAGAAAAATTGTCCATTCCAGCAATCCACTGAGTAAGTTGTTCTTGATTATTGGAAATATGGTTGTCCAAATTAGAGGAAGATTTACCCGATTGACTATAAGAATATACATCGTTTAGCATTGTTTTAGCGTCACTACTTATATTATCGTTTGCGAGTAACGATTGAATGAGGCGCTCTAATTGCTCGCATTCTGAAACTGTCCCGCAGCAATCACTTTGGTGGTTGACTAAAATATCTTTCAGCACTTCTAATTGATGTTGTTGATTAATTGGCATGAACGGATCATCCTTTCGATTGTTTTTCTCTTCAAATGTAAGAGAAAAAGCTGTTTCGTCATGGAATGTTTAATGCTGTATGTAGTTTTTATCAAAATGGTACATCTTATACTTGAAAGAAACGGACCGAGTGCTCGTACGTACTTGGTTTTTTGTTTGGTAGATTGATTAAAAAAGAAAGAAGGAATTATTCCTTTAAAATAGCTATGTAAAGAGAGGGAAACATCTATGCGTTTAAGACATAAACCGTATGCAATGGATCGAATTAATGAATATTCACATATCGTAATCGGAAACCCAGAGGAGCGCGCTGGTAGCTGGAAAGAAGTATTTGGAAACGAACAACCAATTCACATTGAAGTAGGTACAGGTCGTGGCCGCTTCATGTATGATATGGCGAAAGCGAATCCACATATTAATTATATTGGAATTGAAAAATTCACAAGTGTTGTTGTAGATGCACTTGATAAATTAATTGAAGAAGAATTACCAAACTTAAAGTTAATTAATAAAGATGCTGAAGATTTAACAGTTTTCTTTGCGAAAGGTGAAATTGATCGCGTTTATTTAAACTTCTCAGATCCATGGCCAAAGAAACGTCATACGAAGCGTCGTTTAACGTATAAAACATTTTTACGTAATTACGAAGAAGTGTTAGTAGAAGGCGGAGAAATTCATTTCAAAACAGATAACCAAGGTTTATTTGAATATTCTCTTATGAGTATGGCTGAGTATGGTATGTTACTAACGTACTTAAGCTTAGATCTTCATAACAGCGACTTTGAAGGTAACATCATGACTGAATACGAAGAGAAATTCTCTAGTAAAGGTCATCGTATTTACCGAGTTGAAGCAAAATATCGTACAGAGCCTATGCAGTAATGCGTAGGTTTTTTTACACCTAAAATAATCAGAATTTTATGTTAAGATTAATTAAAAAGGGGGATGTGTAATGGAACAGTTACAAATTGGAGATATAAAAGTAACGTGGTTAAAAGGCGGGAATACACATTTAGATGGAGGCGCAATGTTTGGAGTCGTGCCGAAAGTACTTTGGTCACGTAAATATAAACATAATGACACAAATCATATTTATTTACGAACAGATCCGTTACTTTTGCAAACGAAAGACGGAAATATGCTCATTGATTCCGGGATAGGAAACGGTAAGCTGAATGAGAAGATGAAACGAAATCAAGGTGTAACAGAAGAATCATCGGTTTATGAATCATTAGAAAAATTAGGATTAAAGCCTGAAGATATCGACTACGTCTTGATGACACATCTTCATTTTGATCATGCATCTGGTCTAACAAAATGGGAAGATGATCACCTTGTACCGGCATTTCCACATGCGAAAGTTTACGTAAGTGAAACAGAATGGAATGAAATGAAGAATCCAAACATTAGATCACGTAATACATATTGGAAGGAAAATTGGGAGCCAATTGTAGATCAAGTTGTTACGTTCCAGCAAGAAATAGAAATTACAGATGAAATCAAGATGGCACATACGGGTGGGCATAGTGATGGACATGCAGTCATCATTTTGGAGAGTCAAGGGGAAACGATGCTACATTTAGCAGATCTTTTGCCGACGCACGCGCATCAAAATGTATTATGGGTAATGGCATACGATGATTATCCGATGACCTCGATTGAAAATAAACAAAAATGGATGAAGTATGGTGCTGAAAAAGAGGCATGGTTTACGTTTTACCATGACGCATATTATCGCGCTGTGAAGTGGAATGAGGAAGGTCATATCGTAGAAAAAATAGAACGGAAAACGAGTATAGAAGCATAAAAATAGGAGGTTGTTCCATCATATTTATTGGAGCAGCTTCTTTTTTATTGTCGGGTTTTGTCGGTAAGTCGATATATTTAAAAAATCGCTGATATAATTTTAATCAATACCCGCAATTTCAAAAAAATAAGAGGTTCACCTAATGGGAACCCTCCGTTTTATGCTGCTATAACCTCTAAAACAGTACCTGTTTTAGCATCAACTAAAAATTCAAATCGTTCTTGTATATCATTTAACATCGTTGTAAGACCGCCGCGATAAACTTCATATGCGACATCATATTTTTCAAATGTCTCTGGAACCATATGTACCCAAGAGCCAGTAATTTCACCTTTATGACTTAATGCTTGTTTCACCATTTTCAATGCTTTTTCTGAAGAAATATGGGATTGTTCTTGTACTTTGTTTGCAACGAGATAACCAGCTGCGAACCCAACGCCAAGACCTGCTACTAAACCTTTCCAGCTCATATATTCACCTCAATTCTATAAAATAAAAATAGTGTACCAATAATAATTATAAAGCAAATACAGCTAAAAAAGAAGAAACTAGAAACATTTCGAAAATTTCGTTACAATAAAAGAGGTATTCTACTAAGGTTTGAAAGAAGGGGACTTCGTGAATAAAGAGACATTGCAATTATTTCGTACGTTAACAGAATTACAAGGTGCATCAGGTTTTGAACATGATGTACGCCGTTTTATGAAACAAGAATTAAGCAAATATGCGGATGAAATTGTACAAGACGGTTTAGGTAGCGTATTTGGTCTGAAAAAAGGGGACGAAACTGGCCCACGTGTTCTTGTAGCAGGTCATATGGATGAAGTAGGTTTCATGGTTACGCAAATTACGAAAAACGGAATGCTTCGTTTTCAAACGTTAGGCGGCTGGTGGAGCCAAGTTTTATTAGCACAGCGTGTACAAGTTATGACGAAGAATGGTCCTGTTATTGGGGTTGTTGGTTCTATTCCTCCTCATTTATTAAGTGACGCGCAACGTGCAAAACCGATGGATATAAAAAATATGTTAATTGATATAGGTGCAGATAGTTATGAAGATGCGATTGAAATTGGTGTAAAACCAGGACAACAAATCGTGCCGATCTGCCCGTTTACACCGATGGCAAATGAGAAGAAAATTATGGCGAAAGCTTGGGACAACCGTTACGGATGTGGTCTTGCAATCGAATTGTTAAAAGAATTAAAAGACGAAACATTACCAAATACATTATATTCTGGTGCTACTGTACAAGAAGAAGTAGGTCTTCGCGGAGCGCAAACCGCTGCAAATATGATTCAACCAGACATTTTCTATGCGCTTGATGCAAGTCCAGCAAACGATGCATCTGGTGACAAAACACAGTTCGGTCAATTAGGAAAAGGTGCTCTTCTTCGTATTTACGATCGCACGATGGTAACACATAGAGGAATACGCGAATTCATTTTAGATACAGCAGAAACAAACAACATTCCGTACCAATACTTTATTTCACAAGGTGGTACAGATGCGGGCCGTGTACATACAAGTAACTCTGGTATCCCATCAGCAGTAATTGGTGTTTGTGCGCGCTACGTTCATACACATGCTTCAATTTTACATGTTGATGATTATGCAGCGGCGAAAGAATTAATTACGAAGCTTGTAAGAACAACAGATAAAACGACGTTAGAGACAATTAAGAATAACGCGTAGAGAGGAAGAAGGGCTGAAGAGCCTTTCTTTTTTTAGCTTGAATAGATGAC
>NZ_JAKUEU010000106.1:0-14731 GCF_022663075.1 Bacillus cereus group sp. BfR-BA-01441 | reverse complement strand
TGTTTTTGATAATGAAAGACCCGTTCTAGAAGAAACGATTCGTCATGACGTAGAACAGATTGGAAAATATAAGAGAATTATCGACCAATATGAGTTTCGAAAAGAAACGATTTTAGAAGTTCTACATTCTCATGGTATTAACATTTCAAAATTAAACGCTGTTTGTGGGCGTGGTGGATTACTTCGTCCAATCGAAGGCGGTACGTATACAGTAAACGATGCGATGTTAGAAGATTTGAAAAATGGCTTTAGCGGTCATCACGCTTCAAACCTTGGAGGCATTTTAGCATATGAAATTGCTTCTGGATTAAACATTCCTGCATTCATTGTAGATCCTGTCGTTGTAGATGAGATGGAGCCGGTTGCTCGTATAAGTGGCATTGCTGGTATGGAACGCAAAAGTATCTTCCATGCATTAAATCAAAAAGCAGTTGCTCGTAAAGTAGCTGAACAGTTAAATCACAAATACGAGGATTTAAATTTATTAGTTACACATATGGGTGGCGGTATTACAGTTGGTGCTCATAAAAAAGGAAGAGTAATCGATGTGAATAACGGTTTAAACGGAGAAGGACCATTTAGTCCAGAGCGCGCTGGTACAGTACCAGTAGGGCAACTAGTAGAAATGTGTTTCTCTGGTGAGTATTACCGTGATGAAATGATTAAAAAACTTGTCGGACAAGGTGGACTTGTAAGTTTAATCGGTACAAATGATGCGATTAAAGTAGAGCAAATGGTTGAAAAAGGTGATCCTGAAGCAACTCTTATTTATAAAGCAATGGCATATCAAGTTGCAAAAGAGATTGGCGGAGCTAGCGCTGTACTTCACGGGAAAATCGATGCAATCGTATTAACTGGTGGACTGGCATACAGTAAAATTCTTGTCGATGAAATAAAAGAGCGAGTGGACTGGATTGCAGATGTTATCGTACATCCAGGCGAAGATGAGTTAGAAGCGTTAGCAGAAGGAGCACTTCGTGTATTACGTGAAGAAGAAGCTCCAAAAGAATACGTTGTACGTGAAAAAGAAACGGTAGCTAGGGGTTGAGATAATGGCAAAAGAATATGATTTAGTCATCGTTGGCGGCGGTACTGGTGGATATGTTGCTGCAATTCGTGCATCACAACTAGGGTTAAAAACTGCACTAGTCGAAAAAGAAAATCTTGGTGGTACTTGTTTACACAAAGGATGTATTCCTAGTAAAGCTCTTTTACGTAGTGCGGAAGTATATGCAACTGCTAAAAAAAGCGAAGAGTTCGGAGTTATTGCAAGCAATGTAGAACTAAACTTTGCGAAAGTACAAGAGCGTAAAGAGAAGATAGTAACGCAGCTTCATAAAGGCGTTCAACATTTAATGAAACAAGGTAAAATTGATGTGTTTGAAGGTATTGGCCGTATTCTTGGCCCATCTATTTTCTCTCCGATGCCAGGGACAATTTCAGTTGAACTTGCAAGTGGAGAAGAGAATGAAATGTTAATTCCAAAAAATGTACTTGTTGCAACAGGTTCTCGTCCAAATTCATTACCAGGTTTAGAATTAGATGGAGAATACGTAATGTCTTCGGATCATGCCCTAAAAATGGAAACGCTTCCTAGTTCGATTATTATCGTTGGTGGCGGTGTAATCGGTATTGAGTGGGCATCTATGCTTGCTGACTTCGGTGTAGAAGTTACAGTATTAGAGTATGCGAAAACGATATTACCACTAGAAGATCAAGACGTTTCAAAAGAAATGCAACGTCTATTCAAGAAAAAAGGTATTAAAGTGGTAACTGGTGCAAAAGTATTACCAGAAACATTGGTAAAAGATAATGGAGTAACAATCCAAGCTGAACACAACGGTGAAAATAAAGAATTTAAAGCAGAAAAAATGCTTGTATCTGTAGGAAGACAAGCGAATACGCAAAATATTGGCTTAGAGAATACAGATATCGTTGTGGAAAAAGGATACATTCAAACAAATGAGTTTTATCAAACGAAAGAATCGCATATTTACGCAATTGGAGATGTAATCGGTGGCCTGCAACTTGCTCACGTTGCTTCTCATGAAGGAATTGCTGCAGTAGAACATATTGCAGGGAAAGAAGTTACACCAATTGATTACTCTATGGTATCAAAATGCGTATATAGCAGTCCAGAAGTTGCTTCTGTCGGTTTAACAGAACAAGAAGCAAAAGAAAAAGGCTATAAGTTAAAAGTAGGTAAGTTCTCATTCCGCGCAATCGGAAAAGCACTTGTATACGGAGAATCAGATGGTTTCGTAAAACTTGTAGTTGATGAAGAGACAAATGACATTCTTGGTGTTCATATGATTGGACCACATGTAACAGATATGATTTCTGAAGCTGGTCTTGCAAGAGTACTTGATGCAACACCTTGGGAAGTAGCACATACAATTCATCCGCATCCATCATTATCTGAGGCGATTGGTGAAGCAGCACTTGCTGTAGATGGAAGAGCGTTACACGCATAAAAATGTGGATTTAGGAGGTTATGAAAAATGGCAGAAGTAAAAGAAAAGCGCCATGAAGAGCTTGGCTTAAGTGATGAGCAAGTATTAGAAATGTTCCGTACGATGTTACTTGCACGTAAAATCGACGAACGTATGTGGTTATTAAACCGTGCTGGTAAAATTCCATTCGTAATTTCTTGTCAAGGACAAGAGGCTGCACAAGTTGGAGCGGCGTTCGCTCTTGATAGAGAGAAAGATTATGCATTACCATACTACCGTGATATGGGTGTTGTACTAGCATTTGGTATGACAGCTAAAGAGCTTATGTTGTCTGCTTTCGCGAAAGCTGGAGATCCAAACTCTGGTGGTCGTCAAATGCCTGGTCACTTCGGTCAAAAGAAAAATCGTATTGTTACAGGTTCATCTCCAGTAACAACGCAAGTACCACATGCAGTTGGTATTGCATTAGCTGGAAAAATGGAGAAGAAAGATTTAGTAACGTTCGTTACATTTGGAGAAGGTTCTTCAAACCAAGGTGACTTCCATGAAGGGGCAAACTTTGCTGGTGTACACAAACTACCTGTTATTTTTATGTGTGAAAATAACAAATATGCAATCTCTATTCCAGTTGAAAAACAATTAGCATGTAAAAACGTATCAGATCGTGCGATTGGTTACGGTATGCCTGGATATACAATAGACGGAAACGATCCGCTTGCAGTATATAAAGCTGTAAAAGAAGCAGCAGATCGCGGTCGCCGTGGTGAAGGCCCAACTTTAATTGAAACAGTATCATATCGTTTAACAGCACATTCTAGTGACGATGATGATCGTGTTTATCGTGATAAAGAAGAAGTAGAAGAAGCAAAGAAAAAAGATTCAATTATAACATTCGCGGCTTATTTAAAAGAAGCTGGTGTATTAACTGAGGAATCGGAAAAACAAATGTTAGACGAAATTATGCATATCGTAAATGAAGCAACAGAATATGCAGAAAATGCTCCGTATGCAGCACCTGAAGATGCATTGAAGCACGTATACGCAGAATAGGGGGGAACGTTTCATGGCTGTAATGTCTTATATTGATGCTATTACATTAGCAATGCGCGAAGAAATGGAACGCGATGAGAAAGTATTCGTTTTAGGAGAAGATGTTGGTAAAAAAGGTGGCGTGTTTAAAGCGACACACGGTTTGTATGATCAATTTGGTGAAGATCGTGCGCTTGATGCACCGCTTGCAGAATCTGCAATTGCTGGGGTAGCAATTGGTGCGGCAATGTATGGTATGCGTCCAATCGCTGAAATGCAGTTTGCTGATTTCATCATGCCAGCAGTAAACCAAATTGTTTCTGAGGCAGCAAAAATTCGTTATCGTTCTAATAATGATTGGACTTGTCCAGTTACAATTCGTGCACCATTTGGCGGGGGTGTTCACGGTGCATTGTATCATTCACAATCTGTAGAAGCGATGTTTGCAAACCAACCAGGTTTAAAAATCGTTATCCCTTCTACACCATATGATGCAAAAGGCTTATTAAAAGCAGCCATTCGTGATGAAGATCCAGTATTATTCTTCGAACATAAACGTGCATATCGTTTAATTAAAGGTGAAGTGCCGGAGGATGACTACGTATTACCAATCGGAAAAGCAGATGTAAAACGTGAAGGTGATGATATTACAGTTATCACGTACGGATTATGTGTTCATTTTGCTCTTCAAGCGGCTGAAAAGTTAGCACAAGATGGCATCTCTGCACACATTCTTGATTTACGTACTGTATATCCATTAGATAAAGAAGCAATCATTGAAGCAGCTTCTAAAACAGGTAAAGTTCTTCTTGTAACAGAAGACAATAAAGAAGGAAGCATTATGAGTGAAGTGGCAGCAATTATTGCTGAAAACTGTCTATTTGATTTAGATGCGCCAATCGCACGTCTTGCAGGTCCAGACGTTCCAGCAATGCCATATGCACCAACAATGGAAAAATTCTTTATGGTAAATCCAGATAAAGTTGAAAAAGCAATGCGTGAACTTGCGGAATTTTAATCGGGGGGACTATACATGGCTGTAGAAAATATTACAATGCCTCAGCTCGGGGAGAGCGTTACAGAGGGCACAATTAGTAAATGGCTCGTTAATGTTGGCGATCACGTAAACAAGTATGATCCGCTTGCAGAAGTAATGACTGATAAAGTAAATGCTGAAGTACCATCTTCTTTCACGGGGATTGTAAAAGAGTTAATCGCTGGTGAAGGTGATACGTTAGCTGTAGGTGAAGTAGTTTGTGTGATTCAAGTAGAAGGCGCAGATGAAGTAGCAGCAACAGCTGTTGAAGAAAAAACGAAAGAAGAACCAAAGGCAGAAGTAGCTACGTCTGAAAAAGCACCGAAAGTAAAACAACCAACTGATGGAAAACCACGTTTTTCACCAGCTGTGTTAAAACTTGCGGGTGAGCATAACGTTGATTTAGATCTAGTAGAAGGTACGGGAGCAAACGGCCGTATCACTCGTAAAGATATTTTAAAGCTAGTGGAATCTGGAAATATTCCGCAAGCAGGTGCAGCGAAGAAAGAGGAAGCTGTAGCGGCAGTAGTAGAAGCTCGCCCAGAAGCACCAAAAGCAGCACCAGTAGCGCAAAAAGTAGAAGCTGCGAAACCAGTTTCTGTACCTACAATGCCTGGAGATATCGAAATTCCAGTAACAGGTGTGCGTAAAGCAATCGCAGCAAACATGTTACGTAGTAAACATGAAGCACCGCATGCTTGGATGATGATTGAAGTAGATGTGACAAACCTTGTGTCATACCGTAACTCAATTAAAGGTGACTTTAAGAAGCGTGAAGGCTTTAACTTAACGTTCTTTGCTTTCTTCGTAAAAGCAGTAGCACAAGCGTTAAAAGAGTATCCTCAAATTAATTCAATGTGGGCTGGCGATAAAATTGTTCAGAAGAAAGATATTAACCTTTCTATCGCTGTTGCAACAGAGGAAGAACTATTTGTACCAGTAATTAAGCAAGCGGACGAGAAAACAATTAAAGGTATCGCTCGTGAAATTACAGAACTTGCAGGAAAAGTACGTACGAAATCGTTAAAAGCAGACGAAATGCAAGGTGGAACATTTACAATTAATAACACAGGATCATTCGGTTCTGTTCAATCTATGGGTATTATTAATTACCCACAAGCGGCTATTTTACAAGTTGAATCAATTGTAAAGCGCCCAGTAATTATGGATAATGGTATGTTCGGTGCTCGTGACATGGTTAACTTATGTTTATCACTTGATCACCGAGTACTTGATGGTTTAATTTGTGGTAAGTTCTTAGGGCGTGTTAAAGAAATTTTAGAAAACATGTCAGAAAATAATACATCTGTATATTAATAAAAAGCTCGCATAAGCGAGCTTTTTATTATCTTATTTCTTCATCTACATCCTACTATATGTATAAATATCTTTCCCAGTAATCTTACAATAAACGATTATGTATTAGGAATTTACGAAAATACATTGCTGATATATGGTATATGGATATAAAATAAGAAAAGAATAATTTTTTTGGCAAATCTTACTGATGAAACTGTAGTATAATATATTGTATTGTATGAAAAAGAGAGTTATTCTATATAAGTGTTTTATAGATAATGTGTAATCAGTCGTCAAAACATGAAGAATGTTGACTCCTGGTTTTTTATTTTTGCCGTAACAATGTTTCAGGAGGATGTCATGAAAAGAAGTACCGAGTTTCTAAAAAGTTTAGATGTAAAATTAATTTTAATTTTGTGTGCACTATGTGTGACGAGTATAGCTGCTATATATAGCAGTCAGCAAACGGGACAGTATGGAGCTGCAAACTTTGCTATGAAACAAGGTGTTAACTACATAATTGGGGTTGTATTGTTACTTCTTGTTGCAAGCATTGATTTAGATCAGTTACAAAAATTATCTTGGCCGCTTTATATTGTTGGGTTTGCTTCACTTATTCTTTTGAAAGTATTACCACCATCAGGTTTTACACCTGAAAAATTAGGTGCAAAAAGATGGTTTGTTTTCCCAGTATTTGGACAAATTCAGCCGTCTGAGTTTTTCAAAATTGCATTGCTACTTGTAGTAGCGAGTATAGCAGTAAAACATAATGCACAGTATATGGCAAGGACATTCCAAACAGATTTAAAGCTAGTAGGTAAAATTATGCTAGTGTCACTTCCACCTATGGCGGTTGTATATAGTCAACCTGATACAGGTATGGTGTTCTTATATGCTGCTGCTATTGCGTGTATTTTATTTATGTCAGGTATTCAAAAGAAATTGATAGCATTATGTACAGTTATTCCGTTGACCATATTATCTGCTTTAATATTTATTTTCTTTAAGTATCAAGATTTTTTCTATAATAATTTAGTTACTTTACTAAAACCTCACCAACAGTCGCGTATTGTAGGTTGGTTAAATCCATTTGAAAATGCAGATCAAGGTTATCAAACGCAACAATCGATTTTAGCTGTAGGTAGTGGAGGAATGGAAGGTAAAGGGTTTGGGGGAGGAAGCGTCTATATCCCAGAGAAGCATACTGACTTTATTTTCGCTACAATTGCCGAAGAAGGTGGATTTATCGTAGCAGCCTTAGTTGTCTTCTTGTTCCTATTACTACTATATCGAACAATTATTATTGGTTATTCCGCTGATAATTTATTTGGTACATTATTATGCGCTGGATCGATCGGTATATTAACAGTTCAAATATTCCAAAACATCGGTATGATCGTTGGATTAATGCCTGTAAAAGGTATTGCATTACCTTTCTTATCGTATGGGGGAAGTTCCTTATTCTCGAATATGATTATGATGGGGCTCATACTATCGGTACGGAAAACGTATAAAAAATATATGTTTTCAGTTAAGTAAAAAAAGCTGGTTCGTTTTTAAACGAACCAGCTTTTTTACATATATGCTCATAAACGTTGCAAACTAAAACAGGTTAGCAGTTTGAGACGGGTAAGGAGTGCAAAGTGATGCATATGCATATTTTTGAAGGAGCACGGCATCTTTCTAGTAGTGAATGGGTTATTCGGGCTATTATAGCATACATATTTTTAATATTAGTTGCGAAAGCGATGGGACAAAGGTCTATCGCACAACTTCGTTTTTTAGATGTTGTATTAGTGTTATTGCTTGGTGGGAATATTTCTAACGCATTGTCTGATGAAAAAGTAGGGTTACTGGGCTCGATGATTACAACGTTCATACTCGTTGTACTTCATATTATAAGCTCAGTTTTAATGCTGAAATGGGATAGATGGAGACGTTTTTTAGAGCCAGCACCTATCATTCTTATACATAATGGTTCCATTGATTTTAGCAATTTGAAAAAGGCGAGAATTACCGTGGAATATTTGTTTTCGGAACTTCGTATGCGAAATGTGAGCGATATTCAAACGATTAAATTAGCATTATGGGAAGCAAACGGTGTCGTTTCTATATTTCGGTATCCAGAATATGAAGCAGTTTCGCGGCTTGATCTTAAAGTGACGGGAAAAAAATCTCCAGTTTCTTTTGTATTAGTAAAGGATGGGAGGATACAGAAAGATGTTCTTGCATTATTAGGAAAAACAGAAGCTTGGGCGCGAGAATTTCTAGAGGAGAGTACAGAAGTGGAATCTATTATGTTAGCTACAGTAGATGAATCACATAAAATAAATATTTTGTTAAAAAAATGAAAAATATACGCATTTTGTCGTTTCGAACATATGATACAATAGTGTGGACAACGAAAAAGGAGGCGATACGGTGGGATATGTAGAAGAATTACGAAAAATAGTTGGTCATCGCCCTTTAATTTTAGTTGGTGCTGTTGTACTCGTTATAAATGAAAATGGATATGTTTTATTGCAGCAGCGGACAGAGCCGTACGGAAAATGGGGGCTACCTGGCGGGCTAATGGAGCTTAGTGAATCACCAGAAGAAACAGCTTATCGTGAAGTATATGAAGAGACAGGAATAAAAGTGAAGAACTTGCGACTAATCAATGTATTTTCTGGAGCGAACTACTTTACAAAATTAGCAAACGGTGATGAATTTCAATCTGTAACAACCGCCTATTATACAGATGAATACGAAGGGGATTTTGTTATGAATAAAGAAGAAGCAGTTCAGCTTAAATTCTTTTCAGTAACAGAACTACCTGACTATATTGTAGGATCGCATAAAAAAATGATTGCTGAATATATGAAGATTATGGAAAAAAAGATATAATCATAGTGAAAGAAATACAAAAACACAGTTCTGGTTGGTAGTCCAGACGCATGATTTCATGTCAGTAACCTTCCCCTCCGGGATGTCCTGTATTTCTAATCTTTTAAAGGAGGGGCTGTCAATGGATTTGACAGTATATCACGATGGCCAATTTTTTGTTGGAATCATTACATGTAAAGAACAAGGGAAATTGTATGGGGCGAGGTATATTTTTGGGGCGGAACCGTCAGATGAAGAAGTGCTTATGTTTGTGAATGGTTCACTTTTAGAGCATTTTCAGCACTTTGCAAAATGTGGTGTAGAAGTTAAAGAAAAACAGCGTCCTAAAAACATAAAGCGTATCATACGACAAGCAGCAAAAGAAATAAATATTAAACGTTTTACTAAGGCGCAAGAGGCGATTAGCTTATCTTATGAATTGCATAAACAAGAAAAGAAAGTGCAGTCTAAAGAGAAGCGAGAAGCTGAAAAAGAAAGAAGACGTTTAATGAAAGTACAAAAAGCAAAGCAAAAACATCGTGGTCATTAAAGAAAAGGTGTTAGAGCAAGAGCTCTAACACCTTTTCTATACTTAAATACAAGTAAACTTACTTGTATTTCATAAACATTAACTGGTAAGATACAAATAGGTAGTTTTAGAGGAGGGAAAAGAGTGATTAATTTTAACTTTTTTATGAATGATGTTGTCCGCCAAGCGCGTGAAGAGATTGTCTCTGCTGGATATACAGAATTGACGACGCCAGAAGCGGTAGAAGAAGCGTTTAAAAGAAATGGAACAACACTTGTAATGGTAAACTCTGTATGTGGTTGTGCAGGTGGTATTGCTCGTCCTGCTGCTGCGCATTCCGTACATTATGATAAACGTCCTAACCACCTTGTAACGGTGTTTGCAGGTCAAGATAAAGAAGCGACAGCAAGAGCGCGTGAATATTTCGAAGGGTACCCACCTTCTTCTCCATCATTTGCTTTATTAAAAGATGGAAAAATTGTAACGATGGTAGAGCGTCATGAAATTGAAGGTCATGAACCGATGCAAGTTATTGCGAAACTACAATCATATTTTGAAGAGAATTGTGAAGAACTATAAAAAATAAGAGAAAAGGCGGCACGTCCACAATCAAGTGGATGTGCCGCCTTTTTTATTTATTATTAAAATTTATGGAATATGCATAGTTGTGTTATTTTATGCATCATTTTATACATAAAAAATAGCATTTATATTGTTTTGTTATTTATTTTTATTTTATATATTGCATAAAAATAAAAGTGCTGATACAATACAAACATCGAATAAATATTCTATTAAACTTTTAAATATACATTATTAGGGGGAAGAAAGATGAAGAAGTTAGTATCAATATCGTTTGCACTTATTTTAATTGTAAGTATATTCAGCGCTTGTAGTAATGGGGAATCGAAAGAAACAAAAGGAAATAAAAAAGTACTCGTAATGGGAACTTCAGCAGATTATAAACCTTATGAATATGTAGATGCGTCAAAGAGCGATGAAATTATTGGTTTTGATGTTGATGTTGCTAAATATATCGGAAAAGAACTTGGGTATGAAGTGAAAGTGAAAGATATGGATTTTGGTGGTTTATTAGCATCTCTTAGTTCAGGAAAAGTTGATTTCGTAATGGCAGGCATGACGCCAACTGCAGAGCGTAAAAATAATGTTGATTTTACAGATATTTATTTTGTTGCGAAAAATATGGTCGTTTCTAAAAAGGATTCTAACATTAAATCTGTAGAGGATTTAAAAGGGAAAAAAGTAGGAGTACAAACAGGGTCTATTCAAGAAGAGAAAGCAGCAGAATTTAAAAAACAAGTAGATTTCCAAGTTGAGGGACGTGACCGTATACCAGAAATCGTACAAGAAATTAAAGCTGGTCGTTTTGACGCTGCAATTATAGAAGACACAGTTGCTAAAAATTATTTAGAGAAAATGAAAGATTTACAAGGAATTGAAATTAAAGAAGCGCCAGAAGAAGTTGGAGCAGCAATTGCCCTTCCGAAAAACAGTGATAAAACAGCTGAATTTAATAAAGTAATTAAAAAAATGCAAGAAAATGGAGAAATGGATAAATTAGTGAAGAAATGGTTTGGCAGCGGAAAATAAGCTGCCTTTCACTTTTCTGTGAGGGGAATGAAAAGAATGAACTTAGATTTTTCGGCGATTACGCCTTCGATACCATATATACTAAAAGGTTTAGAAGTTACTTTGAAAATTGTAGCAGTATCAGCTTTAGCAGGATTTATTTTAGGAACGCTATTAGCACTTTGTAAAATTGCTAGAATACGAGCATTAAATATAGCAGCAGATTTTTATACATCAATTTTTCGTGGTACACCCCTTGTATTGCAATTAATGATTATTTATTTCGGTGTCCCGCAAATAATTGGTTATGAAATACCAGCATTCTTAGCTGCTGTACTTGCATTTAGCTTGAATTCAGGTGCATACATGTCAGAAGTAATTCGTGCTGGTATTCAAGCGGTGGATAAAGGACAAACAGAAGCAGCAATGGCTTTAGGGGTACCATACGGAAAAATGATGAGAAATATTATTTTCCCTCAAGCATTAAAAAATATATTACCAGCGCTTGTGAACGAATTCGCGACACTTACGAAAGAATCGGCTGTAGTAACAGTAATAGGCGCGACTGATTTAATGCGTCGTGCTTACATCGTAGGCGGTGAGACATTTAAATATCTTGAACCATTACTTTTTGTTGGACTGATTTATTATATGTTAGTCATTATTCTTACATTAGTCGGGAAGGCAATTGAAGGGAGAATGAAGAAAAGTGATTAAAATTGAAAACCTTCATAAATCATTTGGTAAAAACGAAGTATTAAAAGGAATTACAACAACGATTGAAAAAGGGGAAGTAGTTGCAATTATAGGACCTTCTGGATCAGGAAAATCAACATTTTTACGTTGTATGAATATGTTAGAAGCACCAACGGATGGTCACATTTGGATTGGAACGGAAGAAGTAACGAATCCGAAAACGAATGTTATGCATGTTCGTGAAAATGTCGGTATGGTATTTCAACATTTTCACTTATTTCCTCATATGACTGTATTAGAAAATATTACGTATGCTCCTACCAATGTAAAAGGGGTAACGAAGCAAGAAGCTGAAAAGAAAGCTGAGAAACTTTTAGAAAAGGTTGGACTAGTAGATAAAAAAGATACGTATCCAAATCGTCTTTCGGGAGGACAAAAGCAACGTGTAGCAATTGCAAGAGCGTTAGCAATGGAACCCGAAGTTATGTTATTTGATGAACCGACATCGGCGCTAGATCCAGAGATGGTGAAAGAAGTGTTAGAAGTTATGAAATCGTTAGTTACGACAGGAATGACGATGGCTATCGTTACACATGAAATGGGCTTTGCAAAAGAAGTGGCAGATCGTGTTCTTTTCTTGGACGGAGGAAAGCTTGTAGAAGATAGTGCGCCAGAAGAATTTTTTGCAGCGCCGAAAAGTGAACGTGCGCAACAATTTTTACAAAAAATATTGTAATATGAAAAGGTTATGTGAATAATAAGTAGAAAAGGATGACATTGTGTCATCCTTTTTTTATACTAGCTGTAAATACGTTTATACATATAGGAGTAATGATATGTTTAAAATTGGATACCGTACAGTGAAAACAGCAATAGGGACAGGCGCGGCAGTTTTTATTGCTCAGTTATTAGGGTTGGAATTTTATAGTTCAGCAGGTATTTTAGTTATTTTATGTGTACAAAATACGAAGCGCAAATCGCTTCAAGTGTCGTTACATCGTTTTCTAGCTTGTGTATTATCAATGGTATTCGCGTTTTGTATTTTTGAAACGATTGGCTATACACCACTTGCAATTAGCATATTGTTACTTACATTTATTCCGACTGCAGTAATGCTTAAAATTCAAGAAGGCATTGTCACGAGTTCAGTTATTGTTATGCATCTATATTCATTGAAGCAAATTACATGGCTTATAGTTGGAAATGAAATTGCTATATTAACGATAGGGATTAGCGTGGCGTTATTAGTAAATATGTATATGCCGAGTAGTGAAAATAAGCTAAAAGAGTATCAGGATAAAATAGAGAGCAATTTTAAAACGATTTTGTTTGAAATGGTTGTGTATTTACGAAATCGAGAAAGTAGTTGGAGTGGAGCAGAACTCATTGAAACCGAGAATATGTTAAATGAAGCAAGAGATTTATCGTTTAAAAAACTTGAGAATGCATTTATGCGAGAAGATGATTATTACTATCGTTATTTTAATATGCGTATGCAACAATTCGAAATTTTAGAGCGAATGATACCACTAGCAGCTTCTTTATCATGGACATATGAACAAGCTGATATGATTGCAGATGTTGTTGAAAACATTGGTAATGCTATTAGCCCTGAGAGTACTGGCGTTATTTCCTTAAGGCAGCTTCAAGAAATGAGGGGATTATTTAGAGACATGCCATTACCAGCTACACGCGAAGAATTTGAGATACGTGCGAAACTTGTTCAACTTGTGTATGAAATGGAACAATATTTACTCATTAAAAGTCGCTTTAAGGGAAAGGATAATATAAAAGAACTTATATAGAAGGTAGGAATTATCTATGCCGTATCTTCTCTCTATCATATTATGTCTTTCTTTATCGCCGATTTGGCCTCTTGGGGATAATCCACGTGCCGGAGATCCTTTTATTATTGTAAATAAAGCAACGAATAAATTAGCTTACATTGACGATGGGAAGATTCAAAAGGTTTTTCCAGTAGCGACAGGGAAAACGAATGAATTAACTCCAGAAGGAACTTTTGATGTTGTAATGAAAGCGAAGGATCCGTATTATATTGCGAAGGATATTCCAGGTGGGTCGCCAAAAAATCCACTTGGGTCAAGGTGGATTGGATTTAATGCAAGAGGAACTGATGGAAGTAAATATGGAATACATGGAACAAACCAACCGAGTTCAATTGGAAAGTATATTTCACAAGGGTGTATAAGAATGAAGAAAAACGATGTGGAATATTTGTTTGATCGCATTCCAATTGGAACGAAAGCATGGATTGTGAAATCGAAAAAATCATTTCAGCAATTGGCAAAAGAAAAAGGAGCCGTTGCATATGAAAAAGCCAACGAAATGAACTGCACCCCAATTGTTAGACACAGTCTAACAATTGGAGGTGCAGTTTTTTGTATGACAAAATTTACGAAGGATTTAAAGTTAACGCTCGTTCAAGGATTTAATCCGAAAATAATTTCTCAAGCAGAATATGCAAAACAGATGCATATTACAAAGGCACAATTTCAATACTGGTTACGCTTATACGAACTCCATGGAGAAGAAGGTTTACACGAGGTCTATACAAATTACACCGCAGAGTTTAAACTAGACGTACTAAATTTTATGGCTCAATCGGGTATATCGTTAATGGATACAGCGGCTATCTTCATGATTCCTTCTTTTACAACGGTTTATCAATGGAAGAAGCAATTTGAAGTAGGTGGCTTAGATGCCCTTGAACCAAAGAAAAAGGGGCGCCCATCCATGAAAAATAAAAACACAAAACATGATACTAAAAAGATTCCGGCAGAAGGTTCAGTTGAAGCGTTACAAGCTGAATTAGAACGCTTACGTATGGAAAATGCGTATTTAAAAAAGTTGAATGCCTTAGTTCAAAACAAGGAAAAATCACCAAACAAGACAAGGCACAAGTAGTCTATGAATTAAGGCATGAGTTTCAAGTGAAAGAATTAGTAAAGTTAGCGGATATCCCTCGAAGCACCTATTATTTTTATGTAAAACAAATGGATAGAATCGATCCAGATGCCGATTTAAAAGTAGAAATTAAAGCGATTTATGATGAACACGAAGGTCGTTATGGATATCGTCGTATTCGTGATGAGTTAGCCAATCGTAATCAAATAGTGAATCATAAAAAAGTGCAACGAATTATGAAAGAGTTAGGTTTAAAATGTCTTGTACGTATGAAAAAATATAAATCTTATAAAGGAACAGTTGGTAAAA
>NZ_JAKUEU010000105.1:0-14860 GCF_022663075.1 Bacillus cereus group sp. BfR-BA-01441 | reverse complement strand
GTATTAGGCACGCCGCCAGCGTTCATCCTGAGCCAGGATCAAACTCTCCAATAAAGTTAGTTTGTCTAGCATCTAAAATAAAAATTGACGTTTCACGTTGTTTGTTTCGTTTAGTTTTCAAAGTTCAACATCGCATTTCAGCGACTTTTATAATTTAACATTTTGCATTAAATCTGTCAACAACTTTTTTCTTTCGTTCCTGACGACGCTTATTAATTTACCATATTAATCATTTAATAGTCAACACTTTTTAAAAAAATGCCAAAATAATTTTATCTTGGCATGATATAAAGCTTAATAATCACTAATGCTGCCACACCCGGTAGACCTAATAAACTCGTTATTGCTGCTGTACCCATGTTAATTGGGATATGAAAATCAAAATATGTCCCTACAACATTTACGATAAAAAGCAATGCTATTCCTAAAGTAACATGAAAAATCACCTTACCTATAAAACGTAATGGCTTAGAGGCAACACCAAAAACAAGAAAAATAAATACTAAAGTAAGAATACCAACAATAATAATTGTAGAATTCATTTTTTCCTCCTTATGAATGACCTATACATCTATTTGTATGGGACAAGACAATAAAAAAGAACAGTTATCATATGCAGCATCTCTTTCATATAAACTAAATAAAACAATACCTCAGCATTTAAAAAACAAAATAAAAAGGCCTGCTTAGAAAGCAGAACCTTTTACCATTGTTCCATTTTTACAGGACGACGCTTTGCTTCTTTCAACAAAAAGAAATATTTCGCCTCTGCTATTTTCAAAGAACAAATGACATCTCGAGACGGTTCTACACTTTGTTCGACCATTCTCTTCTGACGTAACCACTCATTCTTCACTTTTTCCAAAAGTACAATTAACTTATCGTCATACTCTTTACGCAATTTACCCTTTTTTTGAAAGAACATTTTTGTTTCTCCTCTTATACTTCTCTGCGCCCTTCTAACGCTTTGGATAATGTCACTTCATCTGCATATTCTAAATCTCCACCAACTGGCAGACCATGTGCAATACGAGTTACTTTAATGCCTGTAGGTTTTAAGAGGCGGGAGATATACATCGCTGTAGCTTCCCCTTCAATATTAGGGTTTGTTGCTAATATCACTTCTTGTACCGTTTCATCATGTAGTCGCTTTAAGAGTTGCGGGATATTAATGTCTTCCGGTCCAATTCCCTCCATAGGAGAAATCGCACCACGTAACACATGATATACACCTTGATACTCTTTCATTTTTTCCATCGCGATTACATCTTTCGGTTCTTGCACGACACAAACAACTGATTGATCTCGATGTGAATCATTACAAATATAACAAGGATCACGATCAGTAATATGTCCGCATACAGAACAGTACGCTAAATCTCGCTTCGCATTTACAAGTGCTTTCGCGAAACCTAACACATCATCTTCTTTCATATCTAATACGAAAAATGCCAATCGAACCGCTGTTTTCGGTCCGATACCTGGCAACTTCATAAAACTATCGATTAGTTTTGATATTGGTTCTGGATAATGCATGTATCAATATCCTCCTAGAACATTCCACCTGGTAAGTTTAAGCCTTTTGTAAATTTACCCATTGTAGAGTTTGAAAGCTCATCAGCCTTTTTAAGTGCATCATTTGTTGCAGCTAATACTAAGTCTTGTAACATTTCGATATCTTCTGGATCTACAACTTCCTCTTTAATCTTCACTTCAAGAATTTGCTTGTGACCATTTGCAATAACTGTAATCATTCCGCCGCCAGCTGTACCTTCAACTGTTTTTTCACCAAGCTCTTCTTGTGCTTTCGCCATGTCCTTTTGCATCTTTTGCATTTGTTTCATCATGTTATTCATATTTCCCATTCCGCCACGCATCATAATTAATTCCTCCTAATTATTATTACTCTTTTATTTCAATGAGTTCTTGCCCTACTAACTTCACTGCCTCTTCTATAAGAGGGTCTTCCTTTTTCTCCGGGCTTTCTTCAGACTCTCCACCTTCACGTTGTAAAAAGTCTTCACGGATTTTACCCCATTCACTTTTTGGAATGGCAATCATATTTAACCTTTTACTTAGCAATTCAAATAAAGCTTGTTCTACTGTATCCATAGCTTCTCGATTTTCGCTCGCCATCTTACAGTGAATCTCATATTGAAATGCTAAAACGTAAGTGTCATCTGAAGCTGCCACTGGTTCACTATTTTCTAGTAAAACGGCAAACGCTACTTTGTTATATGATTTGAGTCTTCCTAACAACTCACCCCATACAGCTTTTAATTGTTCTAAATCTTGACGCTTCGCTTGTTTTAATACTTCATTTACACGTCCGACAGGAATTTTCATACTTCCTGTTCGTACCGGTTTTGGTGTTGCACGTGTCTCTCTTACTTCCTGTTGTACACCAGCTGGCACACCGTTCTTTTTGACTTGCTCTAACTCTTTCTCCAGTTGCTGCATCCTGTTCATAATTGCTTGCAAACGATCTGTACCATTTGCTTGCATCATAAACTGTTGACACAATTGCACCATAACAACTTCTAAGAAAATACGCGGATGATTTGTCCACTTCATTTCCTGTTGTCCCTTACTAAGGGTATGAATAATCTCATAGATCACTTCCGGTTGCATTTCTTCACTCAACTTACGGAATTGATCATCTACAATTACTCGTTCCAACATATGTTCTAGTTGTGGTGAAGTTTGATATAAAAGCATATCACGATAATAGTAAATGAAATCCTCCATAAAACGAACTGGATCCTTCCCTTTACTCATCATTTCATCTATGATTTGCAATGCTCTTGATACATCATTTTCACGTATGCACTCTACTAAATTGCCTAAGTATTGCTGAGAAACAGATCCTGTTACGGCCAATACATCTTCTGTCGTAACAATCTCATCACTATAAGATATAGCCTGATCAATAAGACTAAGCGCATCACGCATACCACCTTCGGCAGCACGCGCAACAATTTGTAATGCTTCACCTTCCACTTGCGTACCTTCATTTGTCACGACCGTTGATAATCTTTCAACAATATCATTCACTGATATTTTTCGGAATTCAAAGCGCTGACAACGTGAAATGATTGTAGGTGGGATCTTATGAGGTTCTGTTGTCGCCAAAATAAAGATAACATGTCCTGGCGGCTCTTCTAAGGTTTTTAAAAGCGCATTGAATGCACCCATAGAAAGCATGTGAACTTCATCAATAATGTATACTTTATATTCTACAGCACTTGGAGCGTATTTTACTTTATCTCTAATATCTCGAATTTCATCTACACCGTTATTTGAAGCCGCATCAATTTCTAATACATCTGAAATGGATCCTTGTGTGATTCCTAAACAAGAAGGACATTCATTACAAGGTTCAGCTACCGGAGCATGTTCACAGTTAATTGCTTTTGCAAATACTTTTGCAATTGTCGTTTTTCCTGTTCCCCTCGGGCCAGAAAATAAATAAGCATGTGAAACTTTCTCTTGAAGAAGGGCATTTTGCAACGTTTTTGTCACGTGCTTTTGACCGACTACATCTTCGAACTTTTGCGGTCTCCATGTTCGGTATAACGCTTGGTATGACACGAAAATACGGCCTCCCTCAAAGGTTATTATCTCATTTATTATAACCCATTCTGTTTATAGATTCCAAAAGTTATTTTCTATACAAAAAACTCACCTTTGTATTAAGGTGAGTTTTGTATACATATATAACTGCCGTGCACCCTCCGTCGATTACGTACCATAAGCGTTACTCAAGCAGTTAGCTCGGTTCAGGCACTCCTGCGGCACACGAGAAGACCCGCTTATTGCTGCTTCCTTCCGGACCTGACAAGGTTCACGGGGTCCCGTTGCGCAGGACCCAAACGTCAACACCACTTACTTAAGGCAGACCTTACAGCAACATAACCTCGAGAGGGGATTCGGCCTCGCTAGAGCGGATTGCGAGTATAGGGCACCGCTACCTCCCCGCTTAGCACGGCAAAGTTAAAACCAATATTCGGTTGCCTTCATTAAAGGCATTATCAGTATAACTTGTTTCTTTAGAAAATGCAAATACGTTAGTTCCCAGTATTCTTCTCTAATTTTTTTATTGCTTTTCTTTTTTTACGAAGCTCTCTAAAAAAGTTTGTTAACAACGTACCGCATTCTTCCTCTAGTACACCAGATACTACTTCACATTGATGATTGAAGCGTTCATCCGTTAAAAGATTCATCAATGTCCCTGCACATCCGCCCTTCGGATCACTTGCACCATATACAACTCGCTTCACTCGTGATAAAACAATTCCACCCGCACACATTGGACAAGGTTCTAATGTTACATACAATGTTGCATCTTCTAAACGCCATGTCCCTAATTTTTTACATGCATCATCTATCGCTAGCAACTCAGCATGAGCTATTGATCTTTGCTCAGTTTCCCTTAAATTATGGGCAACACTAATTACCTCACCATTTAACACTATAACTGCTCCAATTGGTACTTCCTGTATTTCCTCTGCCTTTTTAGCTTCTTCTATCGCTAATTGCATAAAATAAATATCTTGATCTTGTTCCATAACATAGTCCTTTCATTACAAATAAAGTACACTTATTTCCATTTACTACACAGGGGATAACTTTTACAAATTCAATCCACCCTAAAAGAAAAAAGAGAGGGGATTACATATGAAAAATACCGCCTTGCTCATTATCGATATGATTAATGACTTTCAATTTTCCCACGGACCCATTCTAGCTAAAAAATGCGAAACTATAACAAACCCTATTTTACAATTAAAGAAAAAAATGAAATCCTTTGGCTATCCTATAATTTACGTTAATGACCATTATCAACTTTGGAGATCTGATATCGACCAACTTATTACTCATTGCACAAATGAATATAGCGAAAATATAATCCATAAAATTGCTCCAAGTTTTGATGAGTACATTTTTATTAAACCACATTATTCCGCTTTTTATGAAACACCTTTAAATTCATTACTAGGTTATTTAAAAATAGAAAATCTAATATTAACAGGGGTTGCCGGAAATATATGTATCCTATTTACAGCTAATGATGCTCATATGAGAAATTATAAATTGTATGTACCACAGGATTGTATCGCCTCTAACAACGACCAAGATAATATACATGCTTTAAAAATAATGGAAACTACATTGAAAGCAAATATAACATCATCAACCAAAATAAAATTTAATTAATACATATATCTATTTTCTAACTTTTTATATCAAATTAACCCGCTCGCTTCCCTCTTGTGCTACAATAATTCTGTTTTGTGTTTTTAGTAGTCACGGTAAATCACTGATTGAAAGGAGGAAACAGCGTGACCGGAGTACCATTTATCACGGTTGAAGGACCAATTGGTGTTGGAAAAACTTCACTTGCGAAGGAAATTTCAACTCACATGCAACTCCACTTACTAAAAGAGATTGTTGATGAAAATCCCTTTTTAGGAAAGTTCTATGAAGACATCGACGAATGGAGTTTTCAAACAGAGATGTTCTTTCTTTGTAATAGATACAAACAATTAGAAGACATTAACATAAAGTACTTGAATCAAAGGAAACCAGTAGTAGCGGATTACCATATCTTTAAAAATTTAATTTTTGCATCCCGCACATTAAAAGACTCTCAATATGACAAATACATGCAAATTTATCGTATCCTTACACAAGATATGCCTGTGCCAAATGTCATTGTTTATTTAACAGCTAGCCTAGAGACATTGCAAAAACGAATCGCCATGCGCGGAAGAGAATTTGAAAAAAACATGGATCCAAATTACTTACTACAGCTCACAAAAGATTATGAAACAGCAATGGATGCTTTTAAAAAAGATCATCCGGAAATACCAGTATTGAAATTTAATGGCGACGATATGGATTTTGTAAAAAATCCTGATGATTTAAACATTATCCTATCTGCCCTTCAAAATACTCTCTTAAAGGAGTCGAAATAATAATGAATTTAAGGCAAAAATATGATATACCCAATGACGCAGTAATCACTATCGCCGGAACAGTAGGTGTGGGTAAATCAACTATGACAACTGCATTAGCTAATGCTTTAGGTTATCGCACATCATTTGAAAAAGTAGATTCCAATCCATATTTGGACAAGTTCTATGCGGACTTCACTCGCTGGAGCTTCCACCTACAAGTGTACTTTTTAGCAGAACGATTTAAGGAACAAAAAAGAATTTTTGAATATGGTGGCGGTTTTGTTCAAGATCGTTCCATTTACGAAGACACTGGAATTTTCGCAAAGATGCATCATGAAAAAGGAACAATGACGGAAACTGATTATGAAACATACAAAGGTTTATTTGACGCTATGGTCATGACTCCTTACTTCCCTCATCCAGACTTATTAATTTACTTAGAAGGTTCTTTCGATGATATTGTCGATCGTATTCAAGAACGCGGGCGCCCAATGGAACAGCAAACACCAATTGAGTACTGGAAAGAAATGCATGGACGTTATGAAAACTGGATTAACAACTTTAATTCATGCCCTGTATTACGCTTAAATATTAATGAGTACGATATTTTAAAAGATGGTGATTCAATCGAACCAATCATAAAAAAAATTGGCCATTTTTTAAAACAAACACGTAAACTTGTAAAATAAAAAACCCGTGCATATGCACGGGTTTTCCTATTAAATTACTTCTTCTTTGTTGGAGCAATAATTTCACTCTCAGGTTTTCCTGCGTTAATGCGCTGACGAACAGTACTTGTACTAATATCGTATGCTTCAGCAATCTCTTTAACAGTCATTTCTTTCCCGTTAATTACTGCCGTTAATACTTTACCTGTACGTTTTGGAGCTGCTTCTTTCTTTACAGCTGCTTTTTTAACTTGTTTTGGCGCCTCTACTTTACTCGTAGCTGGTTTTACATCACAAGTACAACCACAAAGTTTACGGAATGTATCATCACTAATAATGCGTGATACGTTTGCACCACTGTTTAAAATTCTATTGTTCTTACAGACAGGACATTGTACATAATATAAAGTTTTTCCATCTAAAGGAAACGTTTGTATAATAAGATCCATGTTGACTCCTTTCATATCTATGAAGATAATCATCGGAATATGAGTGTGTAATAAGGACAAAATTACCTTACACCATACTTTATGATTGGTTTTAAAATAAAAACTCGTTACGTGTTGGTAACGAGTTCTCCAATCTCCACTTATATGCGCTGTTGTCAATTATATCTGGAGGAGGTAGAGGGATTCGAACCCCCGCGCGACTCTCGCCGCCTGTCGGTTTTCAAGACCGATCCCTTCAGCCAGACTTGGGTATACCTCCATATTGACATCAAATATAATATCAAAAGAAAAACAGTTAGTCAACCCTACTAAAATAAATTATGAGGAAAGGAAAATTTTACTTTCCCCTTCCTACATTACAGTACTGACAACGCTCATAATTACCAATCACTCATACCGATGAATGTTTAAATTTACTTAATAACTGTTTTTCCTCCCATATAAGGGCGAAGAACTTCTGGAATTATAATTGTACCATCTTCTTGTTGGTAGTTCTCTAAAATAGCTGCAACCGTACGTCCAATTGCAAGACCAGATCCATTTAATGTATGAACATGTTCTGGTTTTCCATTTGGTTCACGGCGGAAACGGATATTTGCACGTCTCGCTTGGAAAGCTTCAAAATTACTACAAGAAGAAATTTCACGATATGTGCCATAGCTTGGAATCCATACTTCAATATCGTATTTCTTCGCTGCTGTAAATCCTAAATCGCCTGTGCACATGCTCATAACGCGATATGGCAACTCTAATAATTGTAACACGCGTTCTGCATCATTTGTTAACTTTTCTAACTCTTCATAAGAATCTTCTGGTTTTACGAACTTCACAAGCTCTACTTTATTAAACTGATGCTGGCGAATTAAACCACGTGTATCACGTCCAGCTGAACCTGCTTCAGAACGGAAGCAAGAGCTAAATGCAGCATATCTTATAGGCAATTGCTCTTTATTTAAAATCTCATCACGATGCATATTCGTTACAGGTACTTCAGCTGTTGGAATTAAGAAGTAATCTTCACTTTCAATACGGAATGCATCTTCTTCAAACTTTGGAAGTTGTCCTGTTCCTGTCATACTTGCACGGTTTACCATATATGGAGGTAATACTTCTTCATATCCATGCTCATCAGTATGAAGATCAAGCATAAAGCTAATTAAAGCACGCTCTAATCTTGCACCAGCACCTTTGTAGAATACGAAGCGGCTTCCTGTTACTTTCCCAGCGCGTTCAAAATCTAAAATTCCTAAATCAGTAGCAAGATCCCAATGTGGTTTTGGCTCATAAGTAAATTCTTTCACTTCTCCCCAAGTACGTGCTACTACATTATCATCCTCTGTTTCACCAACTGGAGCAGATTCATGAGGGATATTTGGAATAGATAACATTAATCTTTCTAAGTCTTCTTCAACTGTACGAAGTTCGTTATCAAGATCCTTTACTTTTTCTCCAACTTCACGCATTTCTAAAATTAGAGCTTCTGCATCTTTCTTTTCACGCTTCAATACAGAGATTTGTTGAGATACTTCGTTACGTTTACTTTTTAGTTCCTCTGTTTGAACAAGTAGTTCTCTTCTTCTCGTATCCAATTCTTCAAAACGACCAAAATCAGTTAAATCTTCGCCTCTATGCTGTAATTTCGCTTTTACTTCTTCAAAGTTTGTACGTAAAAATTTAATATCAAGCATTGTATACTCCTCCTTTTATTTTATAAAACACAAAAAACTCCCGTCCCTATATAAAGGGACGGGAGTTAACCCGCGTTGCCACCCTAGTTGAAAGCATTACCGCTTTCCTCTCAAGTAGAAATAACGGCTCTTCACCGGGAATGCTTACTAATCCAAAAGATATTCCACATTCCATTCCAGGATGGATTCACAAACTGTTTCTATCGATTTCCACCAACCATCGACTCTCTATAAGAAACGACATTTGTTACTATTTCCTATCAACACGCTTATTTTATAAAATTGTTACCATCAATTTACTATAATCTTATACAAGTTGCAAGTTACTTATACAACTTTTTTCATTTTCGCTTCTTTTACCATTTCAACAAAGTATGCTGTTACACGATGATCATCTGTTAATTCCGGATGGAATGAAGCAGCTAAAAACTGTTTTTGTCTTACCGCTACCATTCGGTCACCATGTTTAGAAAGCACTTCAACATTATCAGCTACTTCTACAACATACGGCGCACGGATAAATACACCAACGAAGTCTTCACCCACGCCTTCAATTGAAAGCGCAGCCTCAAAACTATCCTTTTGGCGTCCGAACGCATTACGCTCAACTGTAATATCCATAGCCCCAATATGTGCTTCTTCATAGCCAATAAGTGTTTTCGCAAGAAGAATCATCCCTGCACATGTACCAAACATTGGTTTACCAGACTTTGCAAATGTACGAAGTGGTTCCATGAAAGCATACTTATCAATAAGACGGCGCATTGTTGTACTTTCACCGCCCGGTAAAATAAGACCATCAATCTCTTCAAGTTGCTCTATACGCTTTACAACAACAGCTTCTGCACCACTTGCTTCAACTGATTTTACATGCTCACGAACTGCACCTTGAAGACCTAGTACACCGATTTTCACCATTTTAAAGTTCTCCTTTAATTACCATCCACGCTCTTGCATGCGTTGTTCTGGTAATAACGTTGAAATTTCGACACCCTTCATTGCATTACCTAATCCTTTAGAAAGGCTTGCAATTAGTTCGTAATCTTCATAATGAGTCGTTGCTTCAACGATTGCACGTGCAAATTTCTCTGGGTTTTCTGATTTGAAGATACCAGATCCAACAAATACCCCATCAGCACCAAGTTGCATCATTAATGCTGCATCTGCTGGTGTTGCTACACCACCTGCCGCAAAGTTTACAACTGGTAAGCGACCAAGACGTTTAATTTCAAGTAATACTTCGTAAGGAGCGCCAGTATTTTTTGCATATGTCATTAACTCATCTTCACGTAGACTCGCAACTTGACGGATTTCTGCATTGACTTGGCGCATATGACGCACTGCCTCTACAATGTTTCCTGTTCCTGGTTCACCTTTTGTACGAAGCATAGATGCACCTTCTGCAATACGACGTGCAGCTTCTCCGATATCACGGCAACCACATACAAATGGAACTGTGTAATCACGTTTATTTAAATGGTATACTTCATCAGCAGGAGTTAATACTTCACTCTCATCGATATAGTCTACCCCTAATGATTCTAATACACGTGCTTCTACAAGGTGACCGATACGGCATTTTGCCATAACCGGAATTGACACCGCACCCATAACTTCTTCAACAATTGTTGGGTCTGCCATACGAGAAACGCCACCTGCTGCACGAATATCTGCTGGTACACGCTCTAATGCCATAACGGCAACTGCGCCTGCCTCTTCTGCAATTTTTGCTTGTTCAGCGTTAACTACGTCCATAATAACGCCGCCTTTTTGCATTTCTGCCATTCCACGTTTTACACGTTCTGTCCCTGTTACATTTGTCATGTACAAAAACCCCCCTAGGTGAATTGCTTTCCCCCGTTAAAGGCGAAAATTAAGAATACTCTTACATTCTACCACTAACTATCAGATGCTTGTCTACTACTTTTTCATAAAGTCGGTATGAAAAATAGGAATAAAAAAAAGCTCCTATCGTGAGGAGCTTTTAAAACCAACCTTTTACTGTATCAACAGCACTATTCCACATACCACTAAAGAATGAACCAATTCCGCGCATAGCACGAGTAAACCAGTTTGCTTCTTCTACTTCAGATGTCGTTACAAGATCCACTTGCAGTGACTTACCAGTTAAAAATCCAGGGTCGTTTGTATCTTTTGGCGTAATTACCATTTGACCAAGCGCAGCTCCCTTTTTAATAGGTGCTTCTTGTCCCTTACTTGATTCTTTTAATTCTGTTTTATAAACATCTTTACTTCCTTTTGGCACTGGAAGTGAAATAGCTTGTTTCGTTTGAACTGCTACATCTTTATCTTTCGCATTTTCTACTCGTACTGTTTCTTGTCCTTTTACTGAAGAACCTTTTTTATACATTTGTTTCACTTCAAAGTTAGCAAATCCATAATCATATAGCTTCTTTGTTTCATCAAAACGTGCTGTATGAGAACTTGTTTTAATAACTACAGAAATAAAACGCATTCCGTTTCTTTCAACCGTACCAGTGAAGCAATCTCCTGCTTCTGGAGTTGAGCCTGTTTTTAGGCCATCTACGCCATCATATTCTTTAACTAAGCCCTTTAACATCCAGTTCCAGTTCGACATTCCAAACTTCTCTTTTTCTGGACGGAATTCTTTTTTAGGGATTTTTGCTGTATCTAACACTTTTGGATAATCTTTAATTAAATGTTGTGCTAAAGTTGCAACATCCTTTGCAGACATTTTATTTTCTTCATCCGCTGTTGTTCCTTCAGGATGCATTCCCTTTAAATCTTTATTCGTTAAACCTGTAGAATTGACAAATTTATAATTTTTTAACCCTAGTTCTTTCGATTTGTCATTCATCATTTTTACGAAGTCTACTTCTTTACCTGCAATTGCTTCTGCTAATGCAATTGTTGCACCATTTGCAGAAAAGATTGCCATTGCTTCGTATAACTCTTTTACTGTATAAGAGCCACCATTTTCTAATGCAACATTTGATAATGAAGCATCTTGTGAAACCTTATATGCATATTCAGAAACCTTAATTTTCTGGTCCCACTTAAGTTTTCCTTTATCCACTGCTTCGTGAACTAAATATTCACTCATCATCTTTGTCATACTAGCAATGGATAATAATTCATCTGCATTCTTTTGATATAAAATTTTCCCAGAATTCGCTTCTACTAAAATTGCCGCACCTGCTTCAATGTTTAAAGCGGCTCCTGTTTCAGCTGATGCATTGCTATATGGCATAAAAATGCTACAAGCTAGTGTAAGCACTGTTACCAAAGCAATGAATCTTTTGCAAAACATACCTTTCACTTTTGCTACCCCCAATATCTATGTACTCACATAACCGTTATTCTAACATAATCAAAAAAAAATAGACAGAGATATCAAATCTCTGTCTATTTGTATATAAGACATTATAATGAGTAGTTTGGAGCCTCTTTTGTAATTTGTACGTGATGAGGATGACTTTCACGTAAGCCAGCACCTGACATACGAATAAATTGTGCATTTTCGCGTAAGAATTCTAAATCCTGTGCTCCGCAATATCCCATACCTGCACGTAAGCCACCAACTAATTGGTGAACTGTATCTGCTAAAGGTCCTTTATATGGCACTCGTCCTTCAATACCTTCTGGGACAAGCTTTTTATTACCTTCTTGGAAGTAACGATCTTTACTTCCTTTTTCCATCGCACCGACAGAACCCATACCACGATACACTTTAAATTGACGACCTTGGTAAATTTCAGTTTCTCCAGGGCTTTCTGCAACACCTGCAAACATGCTACCTAGCATAACAACATGTGCTCCTGCCGCTAAAGCTTTCACCATATCACCAGAGTACTTAATACCACCATCAGCAATAACTGGAATACCGTGTTTACGAGCTTCTGTTGCACAATCATAAACTGCAGTTAATTGTGGTACACCAACACCGGCTACAACGCGTGTTGTACAAATAGAACCTGGTCCAATACCAACTTTAACTACGTTTGCACCAGCTTCAATTAATGCTTTCGTTGCTTCAGCAGTAGCAACATTTCCAGCGATAATATTTAGTGATGGGTATTTAGCACGAACTTCTTTTACCTTATCAATAACACCTTTAGAATGTCCATGTGCTGTATCAAGTACAATTGCATCTACACTAGCTTTTACTAATGCATCGATGCGAAGCATAGCATCCGCTGTTACACCAACTGCTGCTCCAACTAATAAGCGTCCTTGCTTATCCTTAGCAGAGTTTGGGAATTCAATTACTTTTTCAATATCTTTTATTGTAATAAGCCCTTGTAATACACCGTTATTATCAACAAGAGGGAGTTTTTCAATTTTATACTTTTGTAGGATCTTTTCAGCTTCTTCCAGTGTAGTACCAACTGGAGCTGTAATTAATTGTTCTTTTGTCATTACGTCAGAAATTTTGATTGAGTAGTCTTGGATGAAGCGCATATCACGGTTTGTAATAATACCAACTAATTTTCGCTCATCTAAATTATTTACAACCGGTACACCTGAGATACGATATTTTCCCATAAGATGTTCTGCATCATATACTTGATGTTCTGGAGTTAAGAAGAAAGGATCTGAAATAACGCCGCTTTCAGAGCGCTTTACTTTATCAACTTGCTCTGCTTGTTGCTCAATAGACATATTCTTATGAATAATTCCTAAACCACCTTGGCGAGCCATTGCAATAGCCATGTCAGCTTCTGTTACTGTATCCATTCCTGCACTAATTAACGGGATGTTTAGCTGTAAGCTTTCAGATAAAACTGTTTTAACACTTACTTCTCTTGGTAATATATCTGACCTAGCTGGTACAAGTAATACATCATCAAAAGTCAAACCTTCTTTAACAAATTTAGATTCCCACATAATTGTTCCCCCTATGATACCAGAAATTATTATTAGTAGCTTATCAATTGGTTAAAATACTGTCAAGGACGTATATATATGTTAGAATTTTTAGACAATAAAAGGAGCGTAATATATGCATCAAACATCTTATACTTGGCAGCAGTTAAGTTTCTTTTTTTCATCTCAAAACGTACAACGTTATCTTGCCCGTTGTTATGAAAAATCCTCTATTCAGGATGCAGAAAAAAAAAGTTTTGAAAATTGTTATCCCTTTATTTATTACTTAGAACACGGGAAAAATTATTATGAATTATATAAGACAGCTCCATTTTCCATTCAACCAATGTTGTTATTTTATGGAATTAGTCAACTGTTTAAAGCATGCCTACTAACTATTGACCCTAACTATCCTGAATCCACTACTGTTTTAGCTCATGGCGTTACAACTCGCAAACGAAAAAAACAAGGGTATCAATTTTTAGAAGATGAGGTGAAGGTACAAAAAAACGGATTGTTTACTCATGTTGCAGAACAACTGTTTCACATGAAACACTTAGAAGCAGAAAAATTTAACATGTTAGAACTAATGGGAAATATTCCAGAATTACAAAATTTATTTCGTTATAGTCAAAAAGGATCAACTTTATATAAAATTGATTCAACAATTAAAAATGAGCTCTCCTTTTCAGTCAACCTACTAGATCGATTACATATGACTAAAGAGAGATTTTCTCGTTACATTGAAACATCTTGTAAGCATTTATCAATACAACACGTACCTGAGAAGACTAATGAATCGAATTTACTTTTTACAGCGCCTATTCAATCATGGAATCCTATGTACAGTACTCCTTTATACTATGAACATCTTACT
Organism: Bacillus cereus group sp. BfR-BA-01441; assembly: GCF_022663075.1. Lineage (NCBI taxonomy): Bacteria > Bacillati > Bacillota > Bacilli > Caryophanales > Bacillaceae > Bacillus > Bacillus cereus group sp. BfR-BA-01441. Next base: position 370 of record NZ_JAKUEU010000105.1, on the reverse strand, counting down.
AATACTTATTATTTGCCACTTACGACTGACCCTAGAAATCCTAAGCCAATATTACCTGAACTCCTCATTCATTATTTATTGCTCTATAATTTAAGCATGATTTCTAGATATGAAACAGATTGGTGGTATGACTTACTTGGAAGTTATGGTTCTGAAGATTATCCATTTATTTATCAATTTCTAAGTATTTCTGCTCAAAAAATCCCTTACTATATTTCAAATTTTTTATTAATGGAACCAAATCTATTTCATGGGAAATAAAAAAACACAAGTCAAATGACTTGTGTTTTTAGTTGCTTGGCGACGTCCTACTCTCACAGGGACAAGGTCCCAACTACCATCGGCGCTAGAGAGCTTAACTTCCGTGTTC
>NZ_JAKUEU010000104.1:0-14918 GCF_022663075.1 Bacillus cereus group sp. BfR-BA-01441 | reverse complement strand
AATAATTATAAAAAACAACTGAATATAAAGGATGAAATGAAACATGTTACATAAGTCTACTGTACATGCTGGTAATAACCGCTGGATACATATTAAGTTCATATGTTTCATGAGCTTAACAATTTTATGTTTAATTGGATCTATATTTTTAGCCATTTCATTTGGTGCAAAGGATATTCATTTACAAACGGTGTGGGCAGCGATTTTGAATTACGATCCGAAATTAACGCAGCACCAAATTATTTATGAATTAAGGCTCCCGAGAGTAATTGGTGCAGCAGTTGTAGGGGCAGCTTTTGCGGTTGCTGGTGCTGTTATGCAAGGTATAACACGAAATCCTTTGGCTGATGCAGGTGTACTCGGAATAAATGCAGGTGCGATGTTTGTAGTGGCACTTAGTTTTGCTTTTTTTCCGCATATGCCGTATTCCTATTTAATGATTGTTTCCTTTATTGGAGCAGTCTTAAGTACAGTACTTATTTTTGTTATTGGATCAGCAACATCAGGTGGGTTAACACCAATGAGGTTAACGATTTCTGGAGCTGTTATGGCAGCGCTTTTACATTCATTAAGTTCAGGTGTTGCGATTTATTATGATTTAAGCCAAGATTTAGCGTTTTGGTATGCTGGTGGTGTTGCAGGGGTTAAGTGGGAACACTTGAAATTTTTAGTTCCTATTATTCTTATAACGATTATTTTCGCGACAATGCTAGGGAGATCTATTTCACTCATATCAATGGGGGATGATGTTGCTACAAATTTAGGAGTGAAAACGAACCGAACGAGAATACTAGGGATGATTATAGTAGTTATTCTGGCAGGTGTTTCTGTTTCAGCTGTTGGTTCTATTGGATTTGTAGGACTAGTTATCCCGCACATTGCTAGAAAATTAGTTGGTGTGAATTATAGACTCATTATTCCTATGTCAGCATTATTAGGAGCTATGTTATTAGTTGTAGCTGATTTAGGGGCAAGAACAGTAAATCCTCCTAAGGAACTTGCGATAGGGATTATGGTAGCTCTTGTTGGAGTTCCGTTCTTCCTCTATATAGCACGTAAAGTTGGGAGGGAGTTATAAGTGAAAGATCTTTTTAACACGGATAAAAAGAGAGCTATTACTGTAACTACAATCTTCGGATGTATAAGTATCGCTGTAATTTTAATTAGTTTAAATACAGGGACACTGAGTATAGCGCCACTTAGAGTAATTGAAACACTTTTGGGTTATGGTAATTTTGAGAGTGCAACCGTGCTATATGATTATCGTATGCCAAGAATAATAATCACGATGTTAGCCGGTATTGGTCTTGGTATTTCCGGTGCGATTTTGCAAGGATTATCCCGTAATGCACTTGCAGATCCTGGTATTTTAGGGTTGCATTCAGGTGCATCTTTCGGTCTTATCGTATTTGTTACTCTCTTTCATTCTATTAATGAGAGTGCATCCATTTTAATACCGTTATTTACATTTGGTGGAGGAGTATTAGCTGCATTTCTTATTATTTTACTTGCGAGTGATCGGTCAAAAGGTTTACTTCCCATTAGACTTATTCTCGTTGGTATTGCAGTTTCAGCTGGCTTTAGTGCAATTTCGTTATTTTTCTCTCTCAAGTTAAATGATGAGACGTATACATTCGCTTCTAGATGGCTAGTTGGTAACGTGTGGGGAAGGGATTGGATTCATGTCCTTGCATTATTACCTTGGATTTTCATACTAACCCCTTATGCGTGGCTAAAATCTAAAACGTTAAATGCATTGTCACTAGGTGATAGTGTAGCAGCAGGACTTGGTGTTTCTGTTCAAAAAGAACGGTTATTACTTTTAGCTACAGCGGTTGGATTATCTTGCACAAGTGTATCGATGGCAGGAGGAATTGGTTTTATCGGTTTAGTTGCTCCGCATATCGCAAGGAAGTTAGTAGGTACTACATATCAACACTTTCTTCCTTTAGCTGGCATTATCGGAATGATTATTTTAGTGCTAGCAGATACGATAGGTCGTTCTATATTTGAGCCAAATTCTATTCCAGCTGGTGTAGTAGTGGCAGCTTTAGGAGCACCGTATTTTCTTTATTTACTTACAAAAACAAAATAAATACTTCAAAGAGGAGAACATATGAAAAAGAAACTTACTATTTTATTTAGCATGATGTGTATTTTAGTATTAGCAGCATGTGGTCAAACGAAAGCTAATGAAGAAGCAACGAAAAAAACGGAAAAAAGTAATGATCCAAAAATTGCTTCAATGTCTATTCATTTAACAAATGATTTACTTGCATTAGGAATTACACCAGTAGGTTCTGTTATTGGTGGAGATTTAAAAGATTTCTTACCGCACGCTAAAGAGAAGTTGAAAGATACGAAGAAGCTTGGTGTTGTAACAGATCCGAATATGGAAGCGTTACTTCAATTAAAGCCAACTGACATTTATGTTGATGAAAAATATGCTGGTAAAGATGTAGCGAAATACGAAAAAATTACAAAAACACATTCTTTCAATTTAGATGAAGGTACGTGGAGAGAGCATTTAAAACAAGTTGGTAAACTTGTAAACCGTGAGAAAGAAGCAGATAAATATATTCAAGATTACGAAGAGCAATCAAAACGAGTAAAAGGTTTAATAGATAAAGAGCTAGGTAATAACGAAAAAGTAATGGCAATTCGCGTTACTGCAAAAGAATTGCGTGTATTTAGTACGAAAAGACCGATGGGACCAATTTTATTCCAAGACCTAGGGTTACAACCTGCAAATGGTGTAGAGAAAATTGATGGAAACCGTCCTTTCGAAGTCATTTCACAAGAAGTATTACCTGACTTTGATGCAGATGCGATTTTCGTTGTTGTAAATAGAGATGACAAAGCAAAAGCAGCATTTAAACAACTTCAAGAAACACCAATTTGGAAAGACTTAAAAGCAGTTAAAGGCAAGCAGGTATACATTATCAATGATCAACCATGGCTTGACTATTCTGCTTTAGGAAACAAAATGGCAATGGATGAAGCGGAGAAAATGTTTACGAAATAATATAGTTTTGTTATTAGGAAAGGCCCTCTAAATTTGGAGGGCCTTTCTATTATTGTTAGAATAAATGAAAAATTATACAATGAAGTTAATTCGATATGGAGGAGATGTGCCAATGTCAGCGCTTATTGTAAGTATCCCGTTTATGAAACAGTTTATGAAACGAGGGGGTAAATAGGCTTGAATAATTATCCCCGTTATTTAGTAAAGGGGGAGTTTGAAATGACAATGAATCTTTTTCGAAATAAAACGATTAAATTATCAGCTATGAGAGAAACAGATGCTGAAGTAATGGCTATGTGGCAAGAAGATAGTGAGTATTTAAGAAATGTTGATACAGATGTAGCATTCCCGCAATCTTTAAATGAAATAGCAAGTGATGGGTTATTAAAAGGACGAAGATCGAATAGTGTTTCTTTCATGGTAAGGACAGTTCAAGAAGATCGCTTAATTGGTTTTGTGGCGATTCATGGTATAGAGTGGAATAACAGAACAGGTTTATTAGCCATTGGTATAGGAGATGCGAATGATAGAGGAAAAGGATATGGGAAAGAAGCAATACATCTTATTTTAAAGTATGCTTTCTATGAATTGAATTTACACCGCGTCGGTCTGGATGTGATTTCTTATAATAAAGCAGCCATTGCGTTGTATAAAAAGATAGGTTTTCAGATGGAAGGGTGTATGAGAGAAGCGGTTCAAAGAGATGGGAAGTGTTTTGATCGTATCATTATGGGGATATTGCGGGATGAATGGATAGGGTTGCAAGATTAGCGAATACATTCAATATTATATATGTAGTATGCAGGAGATATAATGATAATTGGCGAAAATTTACAGTGAACTGATTGAATTTATAAGGAGTTATGTAAAATGAATTTAGAAAAAGCAAAACCAGTAAATGAAGAGGTCGCTGAATTAAAGGAACTAATTAAAGAGTTACACGGAAGTGTACATCAACTGCAAAGCGAAGTGCAGCAACTAAGGCACGAAAGACCAGTTGTTGAAGTGAGAAAAGGTGTTCAATTATCACCAACAATTGTCGGACAAATTGGTGGTATGATTTTAGGTGGGTTAGCAATTATCGGTATATTTTGGTGATGAAAAAAGGTTTGCAGCACGATGCTGCAAACCTTTTGGATTTGACGATATAATTTCATGCAATACAACTTTTACATTAAATAACGTAAATATATATAAGCATGTGATAACAAGAGTGCAACAATAGTTAATGGTAAACCAATTTTTAAGAAGTCCATATAAGAGAAAGCATGTCCTTCACGTTTTGCAATACCAGCAACGACTACGTTTGCAGATGCTCCGATTAGCGTTCCATTTCCTCCTAAGCAAGCTCCAAGAGATAACGCCCACCATAGTACTTCGATTTGCGGAGAATCGACAGATAGTCCGAGTCCTGTAGCTAAGTCTTGAATAAGAGGAATCATCGTAGCGACAAAAGGGATGTTGTCGATTGTCGCAGATGCGATGCCAGATACCCATAAAATAAGTATAGCTGCGAATCCGATGTCACCGTTTGTTACGCCGATTACTTCTTTTGCAAGTGAAGAGATAAGTCCGATATCAATTAACCCGCCAACGAGAACGAATAGTCCGGCGAAGAAGAAAATGGTTACCCATTCAACGTGGGCAAATACATCTTCAATATCATGTTCTTTCACGCCGATTAACATAAGAAGTGTAGCGCCTGTCATCGCTATAACGGCAGCGTCTACATGAATAATCGAATGAAGTACGAAGCCTAAAATAGTTAGTCCTAAAATCGAAATAGATTTTAAAAGGAGGCTTTGATCCTTAATATAATCTTTTTCATTTAATGCCATTAGTTTTTCGATTTGTTCAGGTGTTGTTTTTAGTTTGTTACGGTACATGAAGTAAATAATGCCAAGTGTCACAATAGAAATAATAATTACGATTGGAGCTAAGTTAAGTAAAAAGGCGTTAAAGTCTAAATGCTTGTTTGCTGATCCAATCATAATATTAGGTGGATCACCGATTAATGTTGCTGTTCCGCCTATATTTGAAAACAGCACTTCTGAAATCAAATAAGGCACAGGATTTACTTTTAAAATACGTGTAATGGATAATGTAACAGGAACGATTAATAAAACAGTCGTTACATTGTCCAAAAATGCTGATCCGACAGCAGTTAATAGGGATAGTAATAATAAAATGCGAATCGGTTTTCCGCCAGCTCCTTTTGCCGCTTTAATGGCCACAAATTCAAAGACGCCTGATTGACTCGTAATATGTACGAGAATCATCATCCCAATTAAAAGGGTAATCGTTTCCCATTGAATATGTGATGTGAAAGCAGTATGTAAATCTACAACTCCAAAAATAATCATAATAGCAGCACCGAATAGTGCGATTACAGCACGATTCAATTTCTCAGAAATAATAAATCCGTACGTGATTAAAAATACGGCAATTGCAAAATAATATTGCCAATTTGCTACTTCATGTGCTGACTGTTCCAATCATGTCACCTTCTTTAAATTATGTATTCAATTGTCGAAATGTATCTCGCTGCAATAATACGGGATAAAATATATTGTAGCAAATTCAAAAAAGAAAGAAAACTATTTAACAAAGTGAAGGAAAAAATGTATTTTTTACATATCATATAAAAAATATAAAAAACACAGTGCAAATTATTAGGAAAAGTGAGCGTTGTCCTCTAATATAGAGATAGCAATTTACATTATTTTTGCGTAAAATGGTTTAAAGAGGTGAATTCCGATGGAAATAGTAAAAGATAGTTCTCTTATTCAAAATGAAATTGAACGTTTTGTAAATAAAGATGTATATATTCATTTAGAAACGACAAACGGAGCGTATGCATCACACATAAATGAAAAGATGATGACAGTTGGTGCTTTCATTCGAAATGCGATTATCCGTTTTGAACGCGGGAAGATAACTGGAACAAATCCATACCGAGTTGGTCTGAAAATGGATCACGGTTGGGTATATGCTGAAGGTATTACGCACTGGGAAGTAGACGATCAAGAGCGTTTATTATTAGCTGGACATGATAATTTAGGTCGTCTAGCAGTTGCACTTGAGTTAAGCTTAACACCATTTAAGTAAGAAGGAGGGAAACTTATGGAGAGACATGTACTTGTTGTATTTCCGCATCCAGATGATGAAGCATATGCTGCGGGAGGAACAATTCGCTTATTAACAGATCAAGGAGTACCTGTAACATATGCATGTGGTACTCTAGGACAAATGGGACGTAACATGGGTAAGAACGTATTCGCTAACCGTGAAACGATTCCACATATCCGTAAGAAAGAATTGAAAGATGCTTGTGAAGCGATGGGTATTAAAGATTTAAGAATGCTTGGCTTCCATGATAAAACGTTAGAATTTGAAGATGTTGATTTCGTTGCTGACAAAATTGAAGCAATCATTCAAGAAGTAAATCCATCTCGAATTATTACATTTTATCCAGAGCACGGTGTACATCCAGATCATAATGCATTTGGCCGCGCTGTCGTTCGCGCTGTATCACGTATGCCAAAAGAAGAGCGCCCAGTTATTCATGCTGTTGCGATTACGAAAAATCGTGAAGCAGTATTAGGAGAACCGGATGTTGTAAATAACATTAGTGAAGTATTTGATCATAAATTAACTGCATTAGGTGCGCACCGTTCACAAACAGAAGCAATGCTTGAAGACACGCATGCAAAAATAAAAAACAAAGATGCAGCAACATTAAAATGGCTGCAACTTGAACAGTTTTGGACTTATAAATGGGAGTAGGGTAGAAGGATACCTTCTAGTTGCTCTTACATAGAAAAAGCGCCGTCACTTGTGATGGCGCTTTTTCTTGTTGAAGACTATACATTTTTTAGGGTGCTTCAAAATTTTTAAATTAACGTGCAGTATAGCCTCCATCAACAAGAAGTGTTGTACCGTTAACAAAACTAGCATCATCACTTGCTAAAAATAAGACAGCTTTAGCGACTTCTTCTGGTGTTCCAAGTCTGCCTTGCGGATGAAGTGAAGCTAAATATTCTTTCTGTTGAGGATTAACACTACCCAGTAAAGGGGTGTCAATATAACCAGGGCACACCGCATTAATACGTATTCCATATTTAGCGTAGGCAGTACATAAATTTTGAGTTAATAGTTTCACACCACCTTTTGCAGAGGAGTATGCTGTTGGTGTAGGTAATGAAACAAAACTATGAATGGAACCAGCGTTAACGATGACACCACCTGTACCTTGTTTAAGAAATTGTTCAATCGAATATTTATCAGAAAGGAATACCCCAGACAAATTAATATCAATAGTTCTTTTCCACTTTTCATAGGATAATTCGTTTGCCGGTGCATCATCAGCAACGCCGGCATTGGCATACATAATATCTAATTTACCGTATGTACTTACTGTCTCATGAATTAGCTGTTTAATATCTGCCTCTTTTGTTACATCGGTTTTAATAAATAACGTATTATATCCATGTGCATTCAATTCATCTGATAGTTCTTTTCCACGTTCAGAAAAGTCAGCAATAACTACTTTTGCACCTTCTTCGATAAAAAGACGAACAGTAGATTCGCCAATTCCACTTGCACCACCAGTTATGATTGCTACTTTGTCTTTTAATTTCATATAAACCTCTCCATTCATTAATGAATTTAAGTCGAATTTTTAAATCTTGTTACTAAACTATTAACCTTAAATAGTAAGTAGATAGAAGAAAAAAGCTCGCGTTTACTTAATCGTGAGAGTGCTATTTTTTCTTTAGTGTACTTTTTGATACAGTTATGGACGAAAATATTAATTTGGTCAATTTTATCATTAGATTGAATATTTGGTAAAGAGCTCTCGAACAGAGCGAGTAAGGATGTTGAAAAAGTAAAATAAACATTCAGTATTATTTGTAGGGTAAGGAACAAAGGGGAGAGATGCATAACGAAAACTACTACTCTAGTTAAATAGGAAAAAGCCTTGCAGGGGGGCAAGGCTTTAAACAGGGTATTAAAAATGATTGATTTATTAAGAATAACTTCTTCTTGTGAATAAACTAATTTTAGCATAATAACTCATATATATATGTTACGAATTTGTGAATAAAAACTCAATGATAAAAGTATGAGTGAAAGGAAATAATGTATATGAGAAGCGTATATTTTGAATTATTTAATAGAATAATATATATTTATATTGATTTAGTGATTTTAGTTTGTTAAAAATGGGGAAATCGATATGAAGGTTAAATTTGCCGTAATAAAAGATGAGAATTTTGATTGTAGTTTATTGGAAACAAAATTATTGAAAACTTTTAAAGAAGTAGATTGTGAAGCAGATATTGTAAAGGTTGAGGATGAAATTTTTGAAAACAATGATATACAAACGTATTTATCAGAAATAACCATTCATGTTACTGGAAAAAATATTGGATATAGATCGGTTTCAGCCAGTATATTTATTGTTCTAGAGAGTTTATCAATACAGCTATTTCGTATTCAGATTAGTATACTTTAAGCAGTTCAAAAAGTGGCTTCTTCAGAAAATCATACTGATTATATGGAGTTGTAAATATGAAAACAATAGAAATTATCGTAGGTGCTCCCGAATGTTGGATTGCACCTTGTTTGTTGTTAAATAAACAAGGGATTCCTTTTTTAATTTATCTTAACGCTGATTTATATAGAAGATAGGAAACATATGAATAATTCAATTAGATTGTACAAATAATTTGGTACGCGGATGTACGCAATGTATTCACAGGTAAGAGGGTTGTCTCATAATATATATAGATTTTTCTATTAAGATGAACAGAGGGTGTGAATATATGGAAGATGTTTACGCTAAAATTGACAGTCTCAAGGCGGAGCAAAAAGAAATTATGAGAGACATTCGTGCTTTAGAAACGCGTACTACTATTAATGAGAAAGATATAGCAACAATCAATAAGCAATTAGAAAAAATAAGTACAAACACAACTTGGATTTTGCGAATTATTATTAGTGCGATAATAATGTCAGTTTTAGGATTGATATTAAAAGGGATGATTTAAAAGAAAGAGGGGAGCTCCCTCTTTCTTTTATGTAAATGAGAAACTATAAATTTTCCGTTTCCTTTTCATCTGCATACTTATCCTCTAAGGAGATTAATAGAGGAATGGATACAGTTACTAGAATGATTAAAGTAGTTATAAAAGATTTAGAAAGAGAAAAAGAACCTTCAATTAAAGGTGATAAAAACTTGAATGAAAGTATACTTGTTATGAAGGAAATTACTAAAAAGCTCAAAAGAGATATATTTTTATTCTTTATAGATGTCTCTATAAAGTTTTTAACACAGGTTATTACGACAAATATAGTTAATATGATAAGAGAAACAAAATAATGTGTTAAATTCGTCATACTAATAGTAGGATCGTCTATTATGTAAGCAAGTAACTTAGATACTAATATTCCTCCAAACAATAAAATAATAAAAGCAAGTAATCCTTCCGATATATAAGTGCTGAAATTGCCTTTCTTGTTAAAGAGTTTATAGTTTAGAGTAGATTGGGTTATTTGAATTAGGAATAGGGTAATAATCCATACATAATATACAAATGGTAATTCTCCTGAGAATAGAGAAATTAGAAAGTTTACTACTGTCCTTAAAATTTCAATCATTACGAAAGGCCTCCAGTTTGTAAGCTTGTGACATTAAAATATGCTAGTCTATCGTTTAATAATTAAACTTACGAATTCAAACTATTTCTAATTATTCCATAAAAAGGTGACTGCATCAAGTTATCTTTTTAACAATCCTCCAAGGCCGAGCACTAGTAAAAGAAACGTAGTATGTAATATAATTGAAAAAGTATATTTAAAAATCGATGTTAATATTACCCTCCTATAAGTATTAACATACGTAATTGAGGTGTTTTCTTTGTTGTTTTATGACCGGATTTCTATAATGGCCCCTCCTGTTCCGTAGCTAAGGAAAGTCTTTTTATTTCTGGGATTTTCAAAGTTATAGGAGGGTATGAAAAATGAAAAAAGTCTCAGTACCATCACTTGTGTTAATGATTGTTCTTGTCGCATTTCCGCAAATTAGTGAAACGATTTACACACCGTCTTTACCGGACATTTCAAAGGCGTTACATGTAAGTAATAATGAGGTGCAGTTAACGCTTAGTGTGTATTTTGCTGGATTTGCTTTAGGTGTATTTTTTATTGGATGGCTATCAGATATAATTGGCCGTCGCCCAGCAATGTTATTTGGAATTGTAATATATGGCGCTGGGAGTTTCTTATGCTATATTGCAAATTCCATTGAAGTTTTATTGGTAAGTCGTTTTATTCAAGCGTTTGGAGCAAGTGCAGGATCCGTGGTTACACAAACGATTCTTCGGGAAAGTGTAGAAGGGCATAAGAGGCATGTTATGTTTGCTCAAATCTCGGCAGTCATTGCTTTTACACCAGCGATAGGACCGTTAATTGGTGGCTTTCTTGATCAAATGTTTGGATTTAAAATAGTATTTTTAAGTTTAGTAGTTATGAGTGTCGGAATTTTTCTGTATACATTTGTTTCTCTTCCCGAAACAAAGACGGACTCAGTAACGAATAAAATAAATGTGTTTTCAGTCTTAAAGAAGTTAATTACAAATCCGAAAGTAGTAACGTATGGGCTATTAATTGGAGGAGCAAATGGTGTTTTATTTAGCTATTATGCAGAAGCGCCGTTTATCTTTATTGAATACTTTCAGTTATCGCCTAGTATGTATGGATTTCTAGGAATTGTTGTTGCGTCTGCTTCTATTGTTGGAGCGAAAATTTCAAAACGTTTACTTGCTACTTATAAACCAGAGAAAATTATATATATCGGTTGTCTCGTAATGACAGGAGGAGCTATCCTTTTATCTGTTATTACGTTTATTGGATTAAATCCGAATGTAATATATATGGTTGTATTTTTAATAGCAATGTTTATATTGTTATTAGGGATTGGAGTAGCGTTACCTAACTGTTTAAGTTTAGCGTTAGTAGATTTTCAAGATGTCATTGGTACAGCTGGTGCATTGTTTAGCTTAGGGTACTATGTAATTGTAACGATGACAATTTTGGGGATGAGTCAGCTGCATACGGGCTCGTTACTGGTGATGCCACTTTATTTTCTGGCTATAGTAGTTATCATGATGGTGTTTACTAAAGTATTTATTCTAGGTAAACAAACTTCAAAAATGATTTAAATATGAAATGGTAAAAGGGTCTCATTTTTAATGAGGCTCTTTTATATTTTATGAAAGTAATTATAGGTATGAATATGTAATTAATGTCAAAATATAACAAAGTTGTATAGTTATAGTTTTTGGGAGGGGAAATATGTTAATGAATCTAGTATGCACGCTACTAATCATTTCCGGACTTACTATCGTTGCAAGAAAAACTTTCATTGTAAACCACTATCTTTGTAATTTAATGGCATTCTTTTGTGCTTATATGACAACATCCTCTTATAAGTTAAATCAACTTTCATTAGTGAAAACAATAGTTGTACTTGTTTTGTTGTTTATAGCTTTAGTTCTCGTATACTCACATTTCGATATTAGAGGACTAGCTTTTAACGATTATACAGTATTTAATCTACCTTCTAGCCGGGTGAATATGTTAGTGAAAGAAGGGTTAATTGAAGCAAATATAGAATTTACTGTGGAGAAAAATAATATATATTTATCAGGTTCTCCTGTTAAAATTCGAATATTGAATAGACCACTACATACAACTAATATTTTATTTAAAAAATGTCCAGATGATATGAAGGGGAAAATTAAAGATATTATTGAGGAAAAGATAAAAATTGAAGAGAAGAGTTTTCCACTTTCGGGTGTATTGTTGATTGTTTTAGGTGGATTAATATTTTTCATAAAATAGTAGTATTATGAAATGTTTTTACGATAAGATTTGAATTTTTAATTAAAATGAGGTGAATTGTATGCAGAACTTAGTAAACGGTCTAAACGTTAAAGCAACTTCACAAGAAGATTTACTACAAATTTTCAATTTATGTAAGATTTATGATCAAGCTATTTATGGCGAAATTGATACAACGGTAGAGGATATAACTAATTCATGGAAAGGTATTGATGTTAGTAAAAGCTCTTATGTTGTTATGAATGGAGAAGAAATAATCGCTTATGGAATTTTGACAGGGAATGAAGGGCAGTTTCCATCTGCTGTACTTATTCATCCTAATTATATGAATCAAGGCATTGAACAAGTAATATGGTCAAAGCTTGAAGGGCGTGCTACGGATCTTGTTAGTAACTCATCTTGCTTGAATGGCACGATTGTAACACAAGCAAATAATTCCTATGAGGAAAAAATATTAGGGGAAGCCGGGTTTATTCCAACTCGTATTTGGTGGGGAATGGGGATTGAATTAAAGAAAAATATTCCATCAGCAATCTGGCCAAATGGTGTTACAGTGCGACATTACATACCTGGTGTAGATGATGAGAGATTACATCAAGCTTTTAATGAAGCCTTCGCAGACCACTGGAATTCGAAATCTTCTACGTTAGAAGAGTTTTTACAGCGTACAGAAAGAGAGGGATTTCATCCTACATTATGGTCATTAGCGATGGTTGAGGGTGAAGTAGTTGGTTTTGTCTTTAGTAAAAAGGGTGCTGACAATAAAGCAGAAATTACTCACTTAGGTGTAAGGCGTTCTAAGCGGAAACAAGGATTGGGATTAGCACTGTTACATCATGCATTCGGTCAATTATACGAAGAAGGGATTTCAAAAGTGCATTTAAATGTAGATTCTGAAAATATTACAGGTGCACCTCGCGTATATGAAGCAGCTGGAATGGAAGTACAGAGTAAATTTGTTCGTTTTGATAAGGAAGTCTGTGCGAAGGATGTATATGGTATGTAATTTTACTGATATATTATATTTTGGGGTGAGATGTTAATGGAGCGTTCAGAAACCACGAAAATAAAGTTTGAAAATGTTAGTAGAAATGGAAATGACGTTATCAGATATAGATATTAAAGTACATGCAGTATGAAACCGAGGAAGATATACTTTCCTCGGTTATTTATATTGTAATAATATACATGCCGGAATCATATTGAATAGATGTATTTTATTGTTAATTTAGTTAAAAATTAATCAGACTTATGTATAATAATTTATTGAAAAAATAATTGAATTTTTCAGATTAATGAATTAATATAAGGTAAGTAATTTTAAGATTTATAGAATATTGGAAGATGAAAGGTTTTGAGAATTTTATTAGGAGCACAAAACGATTTTAGGATAGCTTTAAAGCTAGTGTAAAATGACGTTTGCTTCATCATTTTCAGAGCCGAAAGGAATTAGGGGAAAGCATCTTGTTTTAAAATGCGGCTATGAATCATCTAAGAGGGGGAAGTGAAGTGGCAAACAAAGAATTGAAAAGAGGTTTAGAAGCACGTCATATTCAAATGATTGCTTTAGGCGGAACGATTGGTGTTGGTTTGTTTATGGGGTCAGCCAGCACAATTAAATGGACAGGTCCGTCAGTAATGCTTGCTTATGCAATTGCAGGTATTTTCATCTTCTTCATCATGCGTGCCATGGGAGAAATGTTGTATATGGAGCCAAGTACAGGCTCATTTGCGACGTTCGGTCATAAGTATATTCATCCGCTAGCTGGTTATATGACAGCTTGGAGTAACTGGTTCCAGTGGGTTATCGTTGGGATGTCAGAAATTATCGCGGTTGGAGCGTATATGCAATATTGGTTCCCAGATTTACCAGCCTGGATACCAGGTATAATCGCAATGGTTATTCTTGGTGCAGCTAATTTAATTTCTGTTAAGTCATTTGGTGAATTTGAATTTTGGTTTGCGATGATTAAAATCGTTACGATTCTATTAATGATTATTGCAGGATTTGGCCTTATTTTCTTTGGAATTGGTAACGGCGGAGAAGCGATTGGCATATCTAATCTTTGGTCAAATGGCGGTTTCTTTACAGGTGGTTTCTCAGGATTCTTCTTTGCTTTATCACTTGTAGTTGGTGCATACCAAGGTGTGGAATTAATCGGTATTACTGCTGGTGAAGCGAAGGATCCAAAGAAGACACTTACAAGAGCGATTCAAAGTACAATTTGGCGTATTTTAATTTTCTACATCGGTGCTATTTTCGTTATTGTAACTGTGTATCCGTGGGATCAATTAAGTACAATTGGTAGCCCGTTCGTAGCGACTTTTGCGAAAGTTGGTATTACGGCAGCAGCTGGACTTATTAACTTTGTTGTTATTACAGCAGCAATGTCTGGTTGTAATAGTGGTATTTATAGTGCTGGTCGTATGCTTTATACGTTAGGTGTAAATGGACAAGCACCGAAATATTTTACGAAACTTTCTGGAAATGGTGTACCTTTATTTGGTACAGTTGGCGTAATTATCGGTCTGGCGGTTGGTGTTGTTTTAAGTTACATCGCACCGAAAAACTTATTCGTATATGTATATAGTGCGAGTGTACTTCCTGGTATGGTACCATGGTTTGTCATTTTAATTAGTCAAATTAATTTTAGAAAAGAAAAGGGAGCAGAGATGAAAGATCATCCATTCAAAATGCCATTTGCTCCTGTAACAAACTATTTAACGATTGCCTTTTTAATTATGGTATTAATCGGAATGTGGTTTAACGATGATACTCGTATTTCATTAGTTGTAGGTATTATTTTCTTAGCTATCGTTACAATTAGTTTCTATGCTTTCGGAATAGGAAAGCGAGCTCCGTTAGACGTTCAAAATAATAAAGAGATTTCAAGTAAATAAAGAAAAGGCTGTTCATCTGGAACAGCCTTTTCTTATTGTTGCTATTTGTCGATAAATCGATATAGCTTGACGAATCGTTGATATA